>JACPIQ010000093.1 GCA_016188005.1 Candidatus Rokuibacteriota bacterium
TACCGCACGCTCGCGATCCCGCACGAGGTCATGAAGCCGGTGAGGACGTGGGCCCCCACCCTGTCGCCATAGTCACTCACAAGGGGCCTAACCTGCTGACATATCAGCACTCCGGTCTCGAGACCGTGGAAGTTGGGCTAGAAGGGATGATCGACGCCCTCGCTCCCGATCGTGAGGAGTCCATGGGGGACTCTCTCGGCAACCGGAACCTCCGGCGCGCGCAGTATCGCGGGCTCGAGCAGGCCTTCGGGCGATGCCTGCTCAAGGACTTCCAGGAGCTCCGGGGCGTCGCTGCAGGCGGGGCGATCCGGCTCGACCCAGCCCCTGCGCCCCCGGCCTGCCCGGGCGCCGGCGCCGCGCCGCGAAGGCCGTTGCCTCGCGGCGCCGGAAGCCCTATGGTAGCGGGCATGACTGCCAAGTTCGTCACCCTCCCCGAGATCCGACAGGCCGCCCGGCGGCGCCTTCCCCGCGAGGTGTACAACTTCGGCGCAGGCGGCGCCGAGACCGAGACGACGCTCCGGCGCAACCGGCGGGCGCTCTCGCGCCTGGCCATCCGCCAGCACGTTCTCGTGGATGCCCGCGAGATCGACCTCGAGACGACGCTGCTCGGTGTCCCGCTGTCGTGGCCCGTGGCCGTGGCGCCCATGGGGGGGCTCGTCCTGTTCCACCCCGAGGGGGACGTCGAGATGGCGCGCGGGGCGGGGCGAGCGGACACGCTCCAGTTCCTCTCCGGCGCCACGGGCTGGCCCGTCGAGGAGGTCGCCGGGGCCAATCCCGGTCCGAAGATGTTCCAGCTCTACCATCACGGCGATCGGGGCTGGGTCGCCGATCTGCTGGCGCGGGTGGAGGCCTCCGGCTACCTCGCCGTCTGCCTCACGGTGGACGTCCAGGTCTACGGGCGCCGCGAGCGCGACATCGTCGCCCGCTGGGATCCGCGGGCCGCCATGTCCTCGGCACCGAACCCGCGCGGCCCGGATCCCGACTACCAGGCGCGGCTCACCTGGGACGACGTGGCATGGCTCAAGAAGACGACGCGGCTCCCCATCGGGCTCAAGGGGATCATGACGGCCGAGGATGCCAGCCGGGCCGTCGAGGCCGGCGTCGGGCTCATCTGGGTCTCCAACCACGGCGGCCGCCAGCTCGACCAGACCCAGGCCTCCGTCGAGGCGCTCCACGCCGTCGTCGAGGCCGTGGCCGGTCGGGCCGACATCGTGGTGGACGGTGGCTTCTCGCGCGGCACCGACGTGATCAAGGGGCTCGCCCTGGGCGCGACGGTGGTGGCACTGGGCCGCACGGTGCTCTGGGGGCTCGGCGCTGGCGGGGCTGATGGGGTGGCCTGCGCGCTCGGCATCCTCCGCAGCGAGCTGCGCACGGCGCTGGCCCTCTGCGGCAGGACGAGTGTCAAGGGGCTCTCCCCGGACCTCCTCGTCCGGGTGGCCTAGCGGGCGCGGCTACACCCCCATCACGCCGCGCCGTGACCGAGGCGCGCGCCGCGGCTCAACCCCCGGGCTCGCCGTTCACCAGGCGCGTCAGCCGGTCGAGCATCCGCTGGGCGTGCGTCCCGGCCCAGTAGACGCGTGCGCAGCGCGGGCACGCCATGAAGTCGGCGTGGGTGGCGAAGATGTGCTCGGGGACGAGGCCGCGCAGCGCGCCCCTGGGGCGGGCCTCGAGCCTGGCATTGCACTCGAGGCAACGCGTGAGCCAGTCGGTCTGCACGGGCCTGAGCCCCAGCCGCCGGACGGCCTCCCGGATCTGCCCGTCCAGCCGCTCGGCGGTGATGAGGCATTCGTGAGGCTGGGCCAGTCGCGCCAGCATCCGATCCCGGGTGACGAGGACCCGCTCCTCGGCCAACGCCAGCTCGAGGAGCCGCCGGTCGCCGCTCTCTCCCGGGTAGACCGTGTCATAGCCCATGGCCCGGAGCCAGCGAGCGAGGCGGCCCAGCATGGTGTCCACCACGAAGCGCTGATCCATCACGGGCGCTCCGGGCCCAGGCCCAGGAAGAGAACGCCGGTGACGCTCCGGGCCAGTTCCTCCACGCGCTCGAGGGCTCCCGGCCCCAGCTGCCCATCCAGCAGCAGGGCCGACAGACCATGCACGGCGGCCCAGGCCGAGATCGCCAGCTCTGCGGGATCGCCTGGACGCGCCAACCCGGCTCGCTGGCACTCGGTGAGGGCGTCCACGAGCACCGCGAAGGTCTCCTCAGCCGCCTCTCGCAGCCCAGGGTGCGCGGCCTTGTCGGCGGTCTCGCGCCCGAACATCACGCGGAAATGCGCGGGGTGGTCGACGGCGAATCCGACGTAGCTGAGTCCGAGGGCCCGGAAGCGCGACAACGGATCCCCGCTCTGCATGGCCGTGGCCTGTCGCATCGCCTCCGTGAGAGCGCGGAACCCCTCCTCCGCCACCGCCGCGAGCAGCGTCCGCTTGTCGGCGAAGTGGCGGTACGGCGCGGCCTGAGACACCCCCGCCAGCCGGGCCGCCGCCCTCAGCGTCAAAGCCTCCGCCCCTGCCGTCTGCACGAGCTCCCTCGCGGCATCCAGCAGCGCCCGGCGCAGATCGCCATGGTGGTAGCTCTTGCGCCGGTGCCCTGGGCGCAGTCGTCCCGGTCGCTTCCTCATGGGGGCCCTCCTCGGCCAGGAGGCTACACGTGAGTGTTGACAGAGTCAACATTAGATGTTAACGATGTCATCATCACGTCGAGGAGGTGCTGAGCATGACGACGAGGGGGCGCGGGGGCATGGGGGGGATTGTCGCGGGATTCGGGCCGTGGATCGCGTACTGGGCGCTGTCCGGCGCCGGGCTCACCAAAGGCGCGGTGGCGGCCGGGCTGGCGGGCGCCCTGGCGCTCAGCGCCTGGCATCTGCGCCACCACCGCGTGCGGCCCATCGAGCTCAGCGCCGCAGCCTTCTTCGTGATCCGCGGCGTCGTCTCCATCGGGCTGGGATCCCCCCTCGTCCAGCGCTACGACGCCGCACTCTCGAGCGCGGCGCTCGGCGCCATGGCCTGGGGCACGCTCCTCTTCGGGTCGCCCTTCACGGCGCTCTACGCTCGGGAACAATGGCCGCGGGAGTACTGGGAGGCGCCGCTGTTCCGGCGCACGAACGCGCTCCTGTCCGCCCTCTGGGGCGCCCTCTTCACGGCGAATGCGCTCCTGGGGCTGGCCGCTCTCCGCTGGCCGGGCGGGCGACTTGTGCTGGCGGCCGTCCTGCCCCAGCTCCTCATCGCGGCCGGAGTGGTGAGCTCCATCGTGTTCCCCCGCTGGTACCCGCGACGGCGCGCGGCCCGCGAGATCGCCCAGCGCGACCCGTACCCGTGGCCGACCCCCGTGTTCGCCACCCACCAGCCCGCGGAGGGCGGGCGCCACGACGTGATCGTGGTCGGGTCGGGCATCGGCGGGCTCACGGCAGGGGCGGTCCTGGCCCGGCGCGGGTGCCGGGTGCTCGTGCTCGAGCAGCACTACCTGGCGGGGGGCTTCTGCACCTCTTGGCCTCGCCACGTCCGGGCGGGCGACCGCCGGCTACGATACGTCTTCGACGCCGGCGTCCACGATGTCAGCGGCCTGGGGGAGTCCGGGGCCGTGCGCCACCTCCTCCGGCAGCTGGCCCTCGAGGACACGATCACGTGGGGCCAGATGAGCCACGAGTACGTCCTGCCGGACCTGAGGGTGAAGGTCCCGCATCGGGTGGAGGATTTCGTCGCGCTGCTCGGCACCCATTTCCCCGGTGAGCGCGCGGGCATCGCTGCCTTCTTCGCCGAGATGGAGAGGGTGTACCGAGAACTCTATGCCGACGCGCCTGGCACCGGCGGCGTGCCGGTCCCTCCGCTCACGGTGGACGCCATGCTGGCCTACCCGGCCCTGCACCCGCACGCCTTCCGCTGGATGCACGCCCCCTTCACCGGGATCCTGGACGCTTACCTCCGCGACCCTCGACTGAAGGAGCTGCTCTCGGTGCTCTCGGACTATCTCAGTGACGACCCCTCGGCGCTCACCGTCGGCGCCATGGCGCCCATCTTCGGCTACTACTTCGATGGAGGCTACTATCCCATGGGTGGATCCCAGACGCTGGCCGACGCCCTGGCCGGCGTCATCCGATCGCATGGAGGCGAGCTGCGCCTCCGGACGGCGGCGCGCCGGATCGTGGTGGAGCACGGCCGCGCGGTGGGCGTGGTCTCCGGCGACGGCCGGCTCGACCGCGCCTCGGCTATCGTCTCCAACGCGGACATTCGCCGGACTTTCCTGGAGCTCGTTGGCCGCGAGCACCTCCCGCGCGATTTCACCGGGCGTGTGGAGGGCCTCCAGCCATCGACCTCGGCCTTCGTGGTGTTCCTGGGTGTGGACTACGTGCCCGACGTCGCGCCCATCACGATGCTCGCGACAGGCACGCAGCGGCTCGGCATCGCCATCCCCTCGAAGGTCGATCCCTCGCTGGCTCCCCGGGGCCACAGCAGCATGAGCCTGATCACGCTCATGCCCCCCGCCGCCGAGGGGGAGTGGAGCCGCAAGGCCCCGGGCTATGCCAAGAGGAAGCGGAGTCTCGGGGACGCCCTCATCGCCCGCGCCGAGCAGGCCTTGCCCGGGCTCCGCGAGCACATCGTCTACCGCCAGGACGGCAGCCCGGCCACCTTCGCGCGCTACGCGTGGACGGCGGGGGGGGCGATCTACGGCTCAGGACCCGGGCAGTGGCAGCCCCCGGTCAAGTCGCCGGTCGAGGGGCTCGTTCTGGCAGGAGCCGGCGTCTTCCCCGGAGCGGGGATCGAGGCTGTCATGATCTCGGGCACTCTGGCTGCGGAGGCGATCTGCCCGCTCTCCGAGAGGGCGAGGGAGGCGGCCCGGCAGCCGGCTCGGGCGGCCTGACCGCGTCCCCCCCCACTCGCTCGCCTGCTACGCGGTGGCGCCGAGGCGGACCAGGGCCCAGCCGACGGCGCGCAGGTCGCCTCCGATGTCGGTCAGCCGCCTGTCGGTCTGGCGCCGTTCCCCGGGCTGGGCAGGCGGAGCGGAATGAGGGCCGCGCCGATCGCCCTGGCGGCGGTCGTACAGGACCTGGATCTCCGGCTCGTCGGCGAAGTGCCGTTCCACGAGCTGGAATTGCTCTCGAGCCCCCCGGGAAACGATGTACATCACGCGGGGGCTCGCAGATCCGGCCGGCAGGCCGGGCTGGCGGTCGTCTCCTGCAGCGGCGCCGCTGGGCGGCCGCCGCTCCCTGCGCCGGCGCTCGAGGACCACCTCGACGTCCTCGCCCGACAGCTCCTGCGCCAGCTCCTCCCTGACATCGGGCCGGTCCGGTGGGATCACCACGGTGAAGCGGGGCGGCTCCTCGGAAGCTTGTGCCACCATTGTCGTTGCTCGCCGGCCTATGCGGCCCCGGAGAGACGCAGCGCGGCGCCCCGGAGCCTCTGTATCAGGCGTTCCAGCAACTCGGCCCTGTCGCCCTCGACCGCGACCACGGTTTGGACCATAGCCCCTCCCTTTCCTGTCCACCCCCGGGGCAGCCCCTATCCGCACCGGGCACACTGCCAGCCTCACGGAAAAAGCTGAGCAGCGAGAAGACGCAGGAACGGTGCCAACATCGCCAGGGGTATTTCTTTTCCTTGTTTACTGAGCGTCCTTCCTGCCAGTAGACCGAACCGTCAACTTCTCCGACACCGTCGCATGGCCCTCCCGAGCACATCGTACCCTATCGCGAGGCGGAGTCCGAGCTCGCTCCGAGAAGACCGAGCACCGCCAGGCGCGCGCTCTCGGCGCATGCCGAGGCGCCCCCCCACCCCGGGGGCTTCACGCCGTCGCCCACATGCCAGAGCCCCTTGACGGGCGTTCGCTGCGGCAGATCGTGCCCGGCGCAGGCCCGCTGTGCCGGCCAGCTCCCCTGCATCACATGGACGGCCAGCACTCGCCCGGCCTCCGCGAAGCCGGGGATCGCTGCGGCGAGATCTTCCCTCATGAGGCGGACCGTCTCTCCCGCATCAAAGGCGCCCAGCGAGGGGCGCGGCACGCCGAAGGCCACGTAGAGCGGCTCGCCGGCCGGGGTCAGCTCCGGGCAGAGCTTGCCGAGGTTCGCGAGGTTGCAGACCCGCTGCGTCCCCACGAAGGTCAGAAGCCCAGGGGCCGACACCAGCGGCCGCCGGGCCGTGAAGTACAGGGCCAGGTTGGCGGCTGGGCGAAGGTCGCGGGTGACCCGCTCGCGGTAGTCCTCGGGCACCGCCCCCTCGCCGAGGAGGGCAAGGGTCTCTCGCGGACCCGCATTGCTCACGATCGCGGACACCGGGATCTCCACGCCGCGTCCCTCTCGGCGACACAGCGCCCCCGCCACCGCGCCGTCGCGCACCAGGATCCGCTCCACGGTGCTGCCGGTCCACACGGCACCGCCGCACGCCTCGATGGCGCGCGCCAGGGGCTCCACCAGCGCGAGGCAGCCGCGCGGGGCGAAGCCGAAGCCCTTGAACCCCCCGCGCAGCATGAAGTGCTCGAAGAAGATGCGCGCGGGAATCTCGTCGGCGTTCACGGCGAAGATCGAGGCGGCCAGCGACTGGAAGATCCCGTGCAGTACCGCGTGCTCCGTGTATCGGCGGAGCCAGTCACGGAGCGACGGCCCGTCCTCCACCGGCGGCCCGCCCACCTCCTCGCGGATGGCGGCGAGCATCCGGGCTCCGCGCTGGACGAACATCTCGAAGATCTGCAGCCACCCGCCGCCGAAGCTCCGGTCCTTCCCGCCGATTCGGAACACCACGGCCGGGTCGGGTCGCCGCACCTCGAACGGTGCCCCGACGGCCCGGAACGTCTCCTCGAGCACGCCACCGCACTCGACAGCCACCGCACCTGTGCTCAGGCGGAATCCCTCGACGTCCAGCGAGGAGAAGCGCCCCCCGATGCGATCGCGCTCCTCGATCACGAGGGGGGAGAGTCCAGCGGCGGCCAGCCGGGCGGCCGCCGCAAGCCCTCCGATCCCGGCGCCGATCACCACGCACTGGAAGCGCTGTGTCATATGACTGGCCGGTCAGTAGAATTGCTCGGGCCAGATGGTTGCGCAATCAGCCAATATCCATAGAAAAATAATACTAATAGGCCATTTACCGTGGCCAGGAGCTGGGGTCTAGTAGCCTCGCCAGACGAGCTGGCAACGAAACTCTAACCATGGGTCAATCCCTCGCGAAATGGACCGACCGTGGCGCCGCCCGCCGGCACCTCCGCACCTTCCGCCTGGAGACTATCTTGCGGAGCGCGGCGCGCTGCTTCAACCGCAAGGGGTATCACGCCACCAAGATGGGCGACATCGCCCGGGAGCTGGGCGTGAGCAAGGCGGCGCTGTACTACTACGTCAAGAGCAAGGAGGAGATCATCGTCCAGTGCGAGGCCGCGGCCCTCGACCTGGCGATGGAGGGCATCCGGATCGCGGAGGGGCTGTCGGAGCCCGACGACGTCAAGCTCTACGTGGCGCTCCGGCACTTCATCGAGGGCATGACGGAGCGGCTCGATGGCTGCGTCGTCCTCACCGAGGGCATGCTCTCCCCCGGGCCCTACCGCGATCTCGTCCGCCGCCGGGACGACTACGAGCGCCGGCTCCGGAAGCTCGTCGAGGCGGGAGTCGCCTCGGGGGCCTTCGCGCCCTCTGACCCCAAGATGGTCGTGCTCGCGATGCTGGGCGCCATGAACTGGATTCCCAGGTGGTACTCGCCCGACGGCGAGCGTAGCCCCAAGGAGATCGGCGAGACCTTCGCGCGCTACCTGGTGCGCGGCCTGAGCCGAGGAGGCTTCCATGAGCACGGATCGGCTGTTTGACCGGTACCTGGAGGGCGAGCGCCCTGCCGACTACCGGACGCTGTCGGGGGTCGAGCTTCCGCCATTCCTCGCCGACCGCGCGGCGGCGGCCGGTGAACGCCCGGGTGAGTACCCCTTCACCCGCGGGATCCACGCTGAGATGTACCGGCAGCGCCTCTGGACGCGCCGCCAGCAGTCGGGCTATGGCACGCCGCGCGAGTCCAACGAGCGCCTCCACTACCTGCTCCGGCAGGGCGCCACGGGGCTGAACATCGACACCGACATGGCCACGAAGCTCGGCGCCGATCCGGACCATCCACTCTTCGAGGGAGAGATCGGGCGCCAGGGCACCTCCATCGCCACCCTCGAGGACATGGAGCAACTCTTCGACGGCATCCCGCTGGACAGGGTTTCCAGCACCCTCATCGTCCAGCCCCCCGCCTCCGCCCCCTTCCTGGCCATGTACCTCGCCGTCGCGCGGCGCCGGGGCATCCTCCCCTCCGCGCTCATCGGCACGATCATGAACTGCGCGCTCACCCAGCTCTCCGGGGCGACGCTGCAGGCCAACACCCACTTCTTCCCCATCGAGTTCAGCGTGCGCGTGGGCCTCGACGTCATGGAGTACTGCACGCGCGAGCTGCGCCGGTGGAACATCGTGAACGTCAACGCCTACAACATGCGGGAGACGGGCATCAACGCCATCCAGGAGGCGGCCTTCGCACTCGCGCTGGCGCTCGAGTACGCCGAGCGGCTGGTGGCACGGGGGCTCCCCGTGGACGCCTTCGCGCAGCGGATGGCCTTCTTCACCGCCGCGCACATCGACCTCTTCGAGGAGGTGGCCAAGCTCCGCGCCATGCGGCGGATCTGGGCCCGGCTCATGCGGGAGCGTCTGGGCGCGACGGAGGACCGCTCATGCTGGTTCCGCACGGCCATCCAGACCGCGGCCCTGCCGCTCACGGCCCAGGAGCCGCTCAACAACATCGTGCGCGCGGCGGTCCAGACGCTGGCGGCGGTGCTCGGCGGCAGCCAGTCCATCCACACGACCTCCTACGACGAGGCCTACGCACTGCCCTCCGAGGCTTCGCACCGCCTCTCCATTCGGACCCAGCAGGTGATCGGCTTCGAGACCAACGTGGTCAAGAGCGCCGACCCGCTGGGCGGCTCCCATCTCGTGGAGTGGCTCACGGACCGGCTGGAGACCGACATCCTCGCGATGATCGACGAGGTCCGGTCGCGCGGGGGGTTCGTCTCCGCCTTCAAGGCCGGCTGGGTGGAGCAGCAGATCCGCGCCGCCCGCTTCGCGCACATGGATCGCGTGGAGTCGGGCGCCCAGCCGGTCGTGGGAGTCAACTGCTTCCGCGACGAGGAGGCCGAGGAGCCGAAGCTGGAGTTCTTCGCCTACGAGCAGGCGATGCCCGAGGCCCGCATGCGCTACGTCCGCGAGTACCGCGCGCGTCGCCAGGCCCCGGGGCTCCCGGCCGCCCTCGACGCGCTCCGCCGCGCGACGGCCGCGGGCGACAACGTGATGCCCACCGTGCTCGCGGCCGTCGAGACAGGCGCCACGCTCGGCGAGGTCTGCCGCGCCTTCGGCGAGGCCATCGGCCACACGGTGGAGAGCTAGCGATGGCGCGCATCGTCCTGGCGAAGCTCGGCAGCGACGCGCACGACCTCGGGGTGACGACGGTGGCCCGGTGGCTGCGCGAGGGCGGGCACGAGGTGGTCTACGCCGGCCTCTACAACACCCCGGAGCGCGTGGCCCAGATGGCGCTCCAGGAGGACGCCGATCTGGTGGGTGTGAGCTGTCTCAGCAGCGACCCCGTCTACGCCGGCCGGCGCGTGCGCCAGACGCTCGAGGGGGTCGGGCTGGGACACGTCCCGCTCGTGGTGGGGGGCGTGGTGACCCCGGACATGAAGGCCGAGCTCGGACGGCTCGGCGTCGCCGCCGTCTTCGGCCCAGGCACGCCGCGCGAGCGGCTGCTCGAGTCCATCGCCGCCCTGCTGGCCGCGACCACCCGCGCTCGGGGCGCCGCGGACGGCACCCCGTCGCCCCACTGAGGAGCCGTGCCATGCCACCCAAGGTGACCGAACGACAGTACCAGGGGCAGGTGCACGAGCAGTCGCGCCGCCTCATGGCGGACTGGACGGCGGCGCTGGGCCGGGCGGAGGCCGAGCGGCAGCCCACGGCCGCCATCATGATCTCCGGCAACCTCGTCGAGCTGGTGCGTGCGCTGGGCTTCCTGCCCATGTTCCCAGAGGTCATCGCGCTGCAGAACGCCATCCGCAAGAAGTCGCTCCCGCTGATCCTGAAGGCGGAGCAGGCCGGCTACTCGGCCGACAACTGCGCCTACGTGAAGGCCGACATCGGCCTCTACCTCGACGGCGGCATGGGCCCGGGCGCCCCCATCCCCTTCCCGTCTCTCATCGTCTGCAACTACGTCGGCTGCAACGTGTACGTGAAGTGGTTCGAGCACCTCGCCGACGTCTCGGGCGCCCCGCTCTTCATGCTGGACGTCCCGTTCCTGCGCACCGACGCGCCCAGCCAGGCCGATCTCCGCTACGTGGTGCAGCAGCTCGAGGAGCTGATCGCGCTCGGCGAGGGCATGACCGGCCGGACATTCGACATCGACCGCCTGCGCGAGATCGTGGAGCATTCCGCACGCGCCGAGGAGGGCTACGCGCGCTGCAAGCACCTCACGAAGCACCGGCCCGCCCCCTTCGACGCCTACTTCGATGCCATCAACCTCATGGGCCCCATCAACGTGCTGCGCGGCACGCGGGAGGCGGCCGACTTCTTCGACATGGCCGTCGCCGAGTTCGAGGGGCTCGTGGCGCAGGGGCTCAGCCCGCTCAGCGAGGAACGTTTCCGCACGGTCTTCGAGGGGCCGCCGCCGTACCCCTACTACAAGAACTTCCGCAACCTGTTCACCCGGTGGGGTGCCGTGGCCGTGCAGTCCACTTACTCCACGGTCGGCGGCATCTGGGACTGGGGCTTCCGCCACGACCCGCGGCAGCCGCTGGAGTCCATCGCCGAGCACATGCTGCGCCACAACCTCGCGAACCGCTCGATCCTCGCCCGCTACGAGCAGATCACGCGCTACGTGCGGGAGTGGGACGCGGATTCCCTCGTCATCCACTCGATCAAGTCCTGCCGACTCTACTCGGCCGGCCAGGGCGACATGCGCGAGTACTTCACCCGCGACCTGGGGGTGCCGACCCTTCTCGTGGAGTCCGACCTCGAGGACCCGCGCTACTACGCCGAGGCCCAGCTCCGGAACCGCATCGACGCCTTCTTCGAGTCACTCGACCACAAGAAGACTGTAGGGCGAGCCGCAGCCGGAGGCGAGGCGAGCGGACATGGAGATCGCCCGAGCGGAGCGAGGGAGCGAGCCGCAGCCGGAGGCGAGGCGAGCGCGGCGGCGCGCTGACTGTCGCTTGTGCGGTACCCTGCCCGCATGAGGCCGGCCCGGATCGTGGTACTCCTCGCGGTGGCCGCTGTCGGGCTCGTGACGGCCGGGATGGCTGGCCGGACCGCCCGGGCCCAGCCGGCGCACGGGAGCCTCGTCGGGCAGCTCCTGGTGGCGGCGCCGGGAATGCGGGACCCCCGCTTCGCCCGCACCGTCATCGTCATCGTGCGGCACGATGCCACCGGGGCCATGGGCGTGACCGTGAACCGGTCCATCGGCCGGACCCCGCTCGCCGAGCTACTCCAGCGGCTCGGCGTGGACCCGGCAGGCGTCAGTGGCAGCATCCGGGTCCACTGGGGCGGCCCCGTCGATCGCGCGCGCGGGTTCGTCCTGCACACGACGGACTACACGGACGAAGGCACGATCGCCGCGGGCCCGCGCTTTGCCCTCACGGCAAGCCTCGAGGTGCTCCGCCGCATCGGCCTGGGCCGGGGCCCGCGGCGGACGCTGTTCGTGCTGGGCTATGCCGGATGGGCACCCGGCCAGCTGGAGGCCGAGCGAGAGCGAGGGGACTGGGTCGTCGCCCCGCCGGACGATGAGGTGGTCTTCGACGACAACCACGCCGGGAAGTGGGAGCGCGCGCTGGCGCAGCAGAAGATCGATCTGTAGCGGCGGCGACTGTCCGCGAACTTGGGGGTCCCCGCCGATGTCACCCCCTTCAGCGAGACTCATCGGCGCCGCGCCCTTCGGCGGGGAGCCTGGGTGGCGTCGGCGGCCTGAGCGGACCCCAGACTCGCGCGAAGTAGGTGTCCGCGAGCTGGAGCGCGCCGATGGGGTTGTGGGCCAGGACGCGGTCCTTGGCGACCAGTGTCGTGGCCAGCCCCTTCGAGTGGCGGAAGAAGAGGCTGTCGTGCCCGACGCAGAGGCCCAGCACCACGTTCAGCTCGCAGCCGGCGTCGTTGAGCAAGGCGGCCTGGGCGATGGGGTTGCACATGGGCTCGTAGGTCCCGGGGCGGATCTTCTCCTCGTCCTGCACGCCGATGCGTTCCTTCGCGATGCCGCCGTTCTTGCAGGCGACCGAGGCCACCTGGAAGCCGTGGCTCTCGAGGATGCCGGACAGCACCTTCGCGACGTCCACCATGCTGATGCAGGTCGCGATGCCGATCCGCGTGAACCCCATCTTCCTGGCGAAGTGGCAGATCTCCTCCACGCGCGTCCACTTGCAGTAGCCCTCGCTCTCCACGAGAGCCGAGGCCTGGGCGATCTGCCGGAGCTCCGGGTCCGAGTACAGGCCCCAGGCCCGCTCGATCCCGTCCTCGTCCACCTTCGTGGGGCAGAAGCCCGGGCCGCGGGCCTCCGACTCGCCCTGCCGGCAGGCCCGCACGGTGGGCGGGCAGTAGGCACATCCCGGCGTCTGGTATGTCATGGGCTCTTGCGCTCCTCCTGGCGGCACTGATCGCGGCCGTCGATATCACTGTAGGCGCCGGATCGCCATTGCCCCATGGGCCGATCATGGGGGATTCCTAGCGTGAGTTTACCCCGCAGCGTCCGCCGGCGCGCTTCAGCGTAACCTACTTCGCCTTTCCCGATCGACGGTTACCGGCCTCGCCTCGTTCGCCGGGATCGTAGCTACTAAACGAGTGTCTCGGCAGACGGCTTTCA
>JACPIQ010000094.1 GCA_016188005.1 Candidatus Rokuibacteriota bacterium
CATCCGCGAGGCCACCGCCGCCGGAGAGCTGGACTTGCCGCGTGAGGACATCCTCTTCTTCGGCACGCCCCACGACGAGGAGGTCAGCGTCAACAGCACGCGGATCGGCGATGCCCTCGGCATCAGCGTCTGGGACCTCACGCGGGCGGAATGGCAGGCCCGGCGGCAGATGCGCCAGATCGTCGCCTTCCTGCGGCGCTACGTCCCCGGCTTCGAGCAGGCCTATGTCGTCCAGAGCGGGGTCACCATCGGGGTGCGCGAGACTCGCCGGATCCTCGGAGCGTACCAGCTCACCGCCGACGACGTGCTGCAGGCCCGCAAGTGGGACGATGTCATCGCCCGCGGGACCTACCCCATCGACATCCACAACCCCGCCGGCAAGGGGACGATCATCCGGAGAGTGCCCCCGGGAGACGCCTACGACATCCCGCTTCGGTGTCTGCTCCCCCGGCAGGTCGAGCAGCTCCTGGTCGCGGGTCGCTGCATCTCCGGCACGCACGAGGCGCACTCCTCGTACCGCGTGATGGCGACTGCGATGGCGACGGGCCAGGCGGCCGGGGTGTGTGCCGCGCTGGCGGCTCGCTCCGGCCGGCCGCCCCGGGACGTTCCGGCTCCGGAGGTCCAGGATGAGCTGAGACGGCAGGGCGCCGCGCTCGGTCCGTCGAGACCGTCGGTGCGAGAGGGTGCCCCGGGACGGACCATGCCCTGACGACAATCTCCCCCCGCCCGACCCGCAAGGCGCGGCCCGGGGACGAATGTCCCGGGGCCCCCTGGCGGGCGGCCTGCGTAACCCGGTCGGACTCAGCGTGACTCCGGTTTCGCCGGCTCCGCTCCCGGAGGCGGGGCTGGTACTGTCCCGGCGTCACGCGCCGGGTCTCCGTCGAGGTTGCGACCTCCGGGCTGCCCCTGGCCTCGTGGCGGGCCTTGACGCTCGCGGCCCGCTCGGGATCCCCCCGCTGCCTGCGGGTGCGCTCCCGGCTCGAATCCCGGCAGGATCGCCTTGAAGAAGGCGTTCTGGAGAAGACGCCCGACGACCTCCCAGGTGCTGACCTCGGGGCGGTCCATGGGCCCCGACAGGGTCACCACGGTGGCCACCTCCCCCCGGGGGCGGTTCTCCAGGAGCTTCGTGACGATGCCCACCAACCCCTCGTAGAGCCGTTGGCGGAAGCTCTCCGGCTGATCGCGGCGGCCCCCGGCCACCTGCACGCCCCGGAACAGCGGCTTGACGTAACCGTCGATGCCGCCGTCCTTGGCCCGGAGCTCGGCGAACACCGAGAAGGTCCCGGCGGCCACGCCGAATCCTCCGTACGCATGAACGAGGTCGTTCATGCTCACCATGTCGGTCCCGTCCACCTGCACCTTGACCGCCACGTCCGCGCTGCGCGTCTCCGGCCGGAAGGTCGCCGACATCTGGGTGTCGCCGGTTCCCATGAACTTGCCCCTGAGCTGGACCGTCGCCGTGCCGTCGGCCTTCTGGTTGCTCAGGTTCTGCACGGAGAGGTCGGCGTCCGTCAGCAGCAGCCGGAAGGGGGGCGTGGCGGCGCGGTTCACGATGGCGACGCGACTCCGGGCGATATCCACCCGGTCGATCCGGAGCTGAACGCCCGGGTCGTTCGCGACGGACTTCGCCGCATCGGCCGCGCGCTGCGCCCGCGCCTTCTCGACCGCCGCGGTCTGCGGCGTGTGCACGTAGTCCGTGTCGAGCCCCTGCACGAGCACGCGATCGAGCGTCATCGCCTTCATGGTGGGCGCGTACTCCGCGGTGCCGGCGACCGTGAGGGTCCCCTTGCGGACGGACAGGTTGTACCGGTTGGTGATCGGCTTGAAGTAGCCCAGCGCGACTCGCTCGATTCGGAATCGCGCGAGGATCCCCGGGTGAGGCTCGGCCAGGAAGTCGGCATGGCCGTTCACCGCCAGCCGCCCCGTATCGAAGACGGTGCCCTCGAGAGAGACCTCGGACGGATACACGCGCTCCTTCGATCGGATGTTCCGGATGTTCTGCGCGCTTCCGTTGAGCTGGCTGAGGCGGAGCGGCTGAAAGGGCCCCTTGTCGACATAGGTCACGTCCCCGTTCACGACGCGCAGCTGGTTGATCTTGAGGTCGAGGGCGACGGCCTCGAGCGCCCCCTGCCAGCCGCGGTCCTTGAGGGCGACCGTGCCTTCCGCCTCCGTCTTCACGTGGGCCAGGTCGAGGTAGAGCGTCGGCCGATCGAAGGTGATATCGGCCACCACCCGCCCGTCGAAGAGCGCGCGCCAGTCGAGGCTCATGTTGAGCCGGTGAATGCGAGCGATCGGCGGGTCCGGATTGGCGTCCTGGACGATCGTGGCGTCCTGCAGGTCGAACGAGGCGCTGAGCGGGTGCAGGGAGAGCCGTGGGATCCGGACGGTGTACCCGGTCAGCCTCCCGTTGACTTCGCGTTCCACGTGCCGGCGGAGGGGCTCATCCGTCAGGTAGGCGACAGTGTAGGCGAGGAGGACCAGCGCGCCGCCGATGCCCCCGACCCAGAGCAACCCCTTGGGCGGGCGCCTGACCCACCGGGCAAGACGCTGCGGCACCTGCCAGCGCATGCTCATGGCCATTCCTCCGCTACGGCGACTGCGGCGGAGCGGAAGGCGCGACCCCGAGGTCGAGCGGGGTGCTCGACGCGCTGATGTCGAACCCGGGCCCCCGCTGGCGCCCGGAACAGACGCTCGTGGACGTCGAGCCGAACCATGGTCTCCGGATCGAGGCGGCCCGTCGCCAGGAGCCCCTCGGCGCGCTGGAAACGCGTCAGCGCAGCCCGCGTCCTCGGCCCGACGATCCCGTCGATGGGGCCGGGCCGATAGCCGAGATCGTGGAGAGCCCGCTGAGCGTCGCCGACGAACCGGGGCTTGGGGGGCACCGGCCGCGTCCGAGTCGACAGATCAGGGCGCGCCTCGGACACTGCCAGACCGCTCGTCGGCCCGGGCAGACTTGAGAGCAGCAGCGCGATCCCCGCCATGGTCGCGACGGTTGCCCTCCTCACAACTCCACCTCCCCGTTCACGAGTCAGAGCCGGGCCCCGTGGATTCTCGCTTCCAGTTCGCCCATCGGCGTCGTCTCCTGGGCCTCCCGACGTCAGTATGTTCAACGACCGTGCCACCGTGAAGGAGCCCGGATACGCAGTTCCGACCCGCGAACCCGAGCGCCAACGACCCTGCTTCGGGCAGGGGGTTGTAACTCTTACGCCCCTGACCGGGAAAGTCTTACCTGCCCCGGACGCGGCGGGTCCCGGGCACCGCTCCTTCGGGCCGCGCAGGACAGGAAATAGCGAAGAGCATTGCCTCCTTTTTCGAGCGGCCGGACTGCCAGGAGCTGGCATACCCGATGCAGCCTCCGACGCGGTGGAGGTGACGCCATGAAGCCATCACACAGCTTCCGACGCGGCCTTCTGGCCAGCGCACTCGCGGTGCCGACCCTGGCCGAGCGCACCTGGGCGCAGGCGTCCGCGCTCCCACCCCAGACGGCGCCGGTGGCCGGCGGTGGTGTCGGCGGGGCATTGCTGCTCGTCGGCGTCATCGGCGCGCTGCTCGTCCTGATCGGGATCACGGTGAAGATGTATGACCTGAAGCGCCAGCGCGAAGAGGAGGGCGTGGCCCTCCAGGCACGGATCTCCGACGCCCTGATGATGGATCCTTCGCTCGCGGGCCTGGCGCTCACGCCCACGGTGCGGATCCCGTTCCGGCGCGGGCTGTCGGGGGCCGTCACCGTCACCGGGGTGGCTCCGACGCCGCAGCTCCGCGAGGCGGCGATCCAGCTCGTCATGCGAGAGGTGACGCATGCCGGGGCCCGCGTCCACATCGAGGACCGGATCGCGGTGGACACGATGCTGGCGAGGCACGCCGCATGAAGCCGCGCCGGCGTCTCGCTGGAGCGGTCGCGATCGCGGTCCTCGCCGCCGCCGTGGCCCCGGCCTGGGCGGGCGCTCCGACGGACCAGGTGCGGGCCTCGGTCGACCGCATCATCGGAATCCTCCAGGACCCGGCCCTGAAGTCGAGCGCAAAGACGAAGGAGCGGCGGGCCGCGATCCGCGAGGCCGCCGACACCATCTTCGATTTCCGCGAGACCGCGCGGCGCGCGCTCGGCCGTCACTGGCAGTCGGTGGGCGAGCAGGATCGCGAGGAGTTCGTGCCGCTGTTCACCGATCTGCTGGAACGCTCGTACACCTCCAAGATCGAGCAGTACAGCGGGGAGAAGATCAGCTACGTCGGCGAGTCGGTGGACCCGGGCGGCGAGGCGGCCATGGTGAAGACCATCTTCACCACCAAGGCGGGCGCCGCGGTGCCGATCAACTACAGCCTGCTCCGCCGCGGCGACCGCTGGCTCGTGTACGACGTCTTCGTCGAGGGCGTGAGCCTGGTAGCCAACTACCGGTCCCAGTTCGACCGCATCATCCAGACCGCCTCCTACCAGGAGCTGGTCCGGAGGATGAAGGCCGGCCAGGCGGACGTCCCGGCGCCGGGCGGGGCGTCGCCGAAGGGCAAGGGCCGCACCTGATCCCACCTTCGGCGCGCCGAGGCGCCCCCACGTCCGGGAGGTGCCGCTCGACCTCAGAAGAGCGTGGCGGCGACGCGGAGGGCGGCCAGGACGAAGGGCTTCGGGTACACGCCCATGCCCACCACCCCGGCACTGCAGAGGAAGATGGACAGTCCCAGGAGAGGGGTCACGACGACGGGGCCCAGGCGCTCCGGGGCGTCAATGTACATGCGCTTGGCCACGAGCAGGTAGTAGAAGAGGGCCACCACGGTGAGCACCGCGCCCACCAGCACGAGCCAGTACATCCCCTGCTCCGCGGCGGCCCAGAAGACGTACAGCTTGGCCCAGAAGCCCGCCACGAAGGGGATGCCGCCCAGCGAGAGCAGGAAGAGGAGCATGCAGAGGGCCAGCAGCGGCGAGCGCTGCGCGAGACCCTTGTAGGCGGCGATGCTCACCGAGCCGTCCGACTGGGCCACGGCCTCCACCACGAGGAAGGCTCCCATGTTCCCGAACAGATAGGCCACCAGGTAGAAGAGCATCATGGCGGCGCCCGAGGCCGAGACGGCGGCGAGCCCCACCAGCATGTAGCCGATGTGGGCGATTCCCGAGTAGGCCAGCATGCGCTTGATGTTCTGCTGGGGGATGGCCATCAGCGCGGTCGCCCATCCCCTCGAGGTAGAGCCGGAAGATGACCACGAAGCCGGCCGCCTTGGGGGCCACCGACAGCCAGGCGACGAAGGGCGTGCTCGCCGCCTCGTAGGTGTCCGGCACCCACATGTGGAACGGCACCGCCGCGATCTTGAAGCCGAGCCCCGCCAGCGTGAGGACCAGTCCCAGCACCAGGAGCGGATGCCCGCCGGCCATGGCCCGGGCGATCCCGCCCACGTCGGTGGTCCGCGTGATGCCGTAGACGAAGGACAGCCCGTAGGCCATCACCGCCGAGGAGACGGTCCCCACCAGGAAGAACTTGAGCGAGGCCTCCGCCGCCTCGGCCTCGCGCTTCTGGAACCCCGCCAGGATGTAGAGCGGGATGGACATGAGCTCGAAAGCCACGAACAGCAGCACCAGCTCCCGGGCCGAGGCCAGCACGAGCATCCCCAGGAGCGAGGCGAGGATCATCGTGTAGTACTCGGTGGCCCGCCGCGCGAAGGCGGGCTCCCGCAGCGTCAGCGACCCCAGGATGCCGATGATGGTCGCGGCGAGGAAGAGGCGCTTGGCGAACAGCGCCAGCTCATCCTCGACGAAGGCGCCGCCGAAGAGTGCGGGGCCGGGCTCGGTCCGGAGCGCGATCCCCAGGATCACCAGGAGCCCGACGACTGCCAGCACCCCGACCCGGCGCGCGTCCTCGCGCGGGCCGAACAGGCCCACGAAGAACACCGCGACCATCACGCCGAGGAGCGCGACCTCGAGGCCGAGCGGGATCACGGCAGCACGCCCAGCCTGGCCAGGAGCGGGACGGTGGCCGTGTCGACCGGGCCCAGGGCGAGGCCCGGCGCCACCCCGAAGAGGACGAGGACGAACACGAGGATCACGAGCGCCGCCCACTCGGGCCCCTGCGCGTCCGGCAGGTGGTGGAAGTGCGGGTCTGCCGCCTGGGGCCCCCAGAAGATCTGCTTGGCCACGCGCAGGACGTAGATCGAGGTGAGGAAGGCGCCGAGGACGCCGGGGAAGAGCCACCAGGAGTGGCGGGACTGCCAGGCGCCGAGGAAGGTCAGCAGCTCGGCGACGAAGCCGGCCGTGGCCGGCAGCCCGAGCGAGGAGAGGCCGCCCACGGTGAAGGCCGTGGCGATGCCGGGCATCATCCGGCCGAAGCCGCCCATGGTGAAGATGGCCCGCGAGTGCGCCTTCTCGTAGACCAGCCCCACGAGCGCGAAGAAGAGGCCGGTCATGATGCCGTGGGCGAACATCTGGAAGACGGAGCCGTTGAGCCCGCTCTCGGTGAGCGTGGCCGCCCCCAGCATCACCACCCCCATGTGGGAGACGGAGGAGTAGGCGATGACGTACTTGAGGTCCGTCTGCGCCATGGCGCTGAGCGCCCCGTAGACGATGTTGACGCAGGCGATGGTGCCCACGAGCCACACCCACTGCTGCGTGCCCTCGGGCAAGAGCCCCATGCCGAGCCGCACGAAGCCATAGGCCCCGAGCTTCATCAGCACGCCCGCGTGGAGCATGGAGACGGCCGTGGGGGCGGAGGCGTGGCCGTCGGGGGACCAGGTGTGCAGGGGCCAGATGCCCGCCAGGATCCCGAAGCCCACGTAGAAGGCCAGGAAGGCCCACGACTGCAGTTGCGGGTCGAATCGGATGAGCTCGAGCTCGAGGAAGGAGAAGGAGGTCGAGCCCGCCGCGACGTAGAGCGCGAGCACCCCCACCAGGATGAAGGCCGACCCGAACAGCAGGTAGAGAGTCAGCTTCATCGCCGCGTACTCCTTGGTGCCGACCCCGGTCCGGCGCAAGGCCCAGCCAAAGATGCCCTGGGGGCGGATCTCGCCGGAGGACCCCCAGATGCCGATGAGGAGGTACATCGGCAGGACGGCGATCTCGTAGAAGAGGAAGAGGACGAAGAGGTCCAGCGAGACGAAGACGCCGAACACCCCCGTGACCAGCACCAGGAGGAGCGCGTAGAACTCCTGGCTGCGCTCCTTCACGGTCCACGAGGCGAAGACCCCCGCGAAGATCACGATCCCCGTGAGGAGCACCATGAGCAAGCTCATGCCGTCGATGCCGAGCTGGTAGGTGATGCCCAGGGGCGGCACCAGCGGCCACTCTTCGTAGAACTGGAAGCCCGCGACGTCCCGGTCATAGGCCCAGAAGGCCCCGAGGGACAGGACAAGGGATACCCCCGTCGAGGCGGCGGCGATCCAGCGGACGCGGAGCGGGTTATGGCGGGCGGTGAACATGATCAGCAGGGCCCCGACGAAGGGCGCCCACGCGATGATCGAGAGGACCGGGAGCCCGGTCATCGCGGCCACTGGATCCAGACGAGGAGGAGCAGGAGCCCGAAGGCGACGCCGTAGACGTAGTCCTGCGGCTGCCCGGACTGCATCCGTCGGAGACGGTCCCCGAGGACGAGCGTCCAGGCACTCAGCACGTTCACGATGCCATCGACCAGGTAGCGGTCCACCCAGCCCACCGCGCGCGACACCACGAGCAGCACCCTGCGGTAGAGGACCTCGAAGAGGTCGTCCAGCCAGAACTTGGCCTGCGCCGCCTCGCGCACGAGACCGAAGGCGCCGGCCAGCCGCTCCGAGTCCACCAGTCTCCGGTGATAGGTGAGCCACGCCAGGGCGATGCCACCCAGGGCCACCGCCACCGCCAGGGGCGTGAGCCACCCCGGGGCGTCGAACTCGGGCTCCGGGTGGCGCACGGTGAAGAAGACGCCGACCCCGACCGACATCACGGCGAGGAGCCAGAGCGGCAGCGCCATCGAGGGTGGGGCGTCGTGGAGGTGGGCGCCCCCGGACCCCGCGCCGCCGGGCCCGGGCCCGGCGTGGGCGCCGCGCCCCGCCGCCGGCTCTCCGAAGAAGGCGATGAAGACCACCCGGAACATGTAGAAGGCGGTGAGGAAGGCCGCCAGCACGAGCATGGCGAAGGGCCCCGCGAGCCCGCCCGCCCACACGGCGCCCAGGATCTGCTCCTTGGAGAAGAAGCCGCCGAAGAGCGGGATGCCTGCCAGCGACAGCGTCCCCACCAGGAAGACGATGGTGGTCCCGGGCATCGGCCTCCGCAGCCCGCCCATCTGGAAGATGTCGTTGCTCCCCACGGCGTGGATCACGGCGCCCGCGCCGAGGAAGAGGAGCGCCTTGAAGAGGCCGTGGGTGAGGAGGTGAAGGAAGCCCGCCGAGGCGAAGCCGGCGCCGATGGCGGCCATCATGTAGCCGAGCTGGGACACCGTGGAGTACGCCAGCACCCGCTTGATGTCCGACTGCGCGCAGGCCAGCGTGGCCGCCAGGAGCGCCGTGAAGGCGCCCACCCACCCGACCAGCACCAGCACGTCCGGCGTGAGCGCGAAGAGCCAGTCGGTGCGCTTGAGCAGGTAGACGCCCGCCGTCACCATGGTGGCGGCGTGGATCAGCGCCGAGACGGGCGTCGGGCCTTCCATGGCGTCGGGGAGCCAGACGTGGAGCGGGAACTGGGCGGACTTGCCGACGGCCCCCAGGTAGACGCAGAAGGTGATGAGGCCGAGCCCGTCGAGCGGCAGCCGGCCCGAGTCCACCTGCAGGAGGAGCTCGAGGAAGTCGAAGGTCCCCGTCCGCTGCCAGAGGAGCACGATGCCGATGAGGAGCCCCACATCCCCGGCCTTGGTGGTCCAGAAGGCCTTCACGGCCGCCCTGGCCGCCTCGGGCTTCTGATACCAGTAGCCGATGAGCAGGTACGAGCAGAGGCCCACCAGCTCCCAGCAGATGAAGAGCTGGACGAAGTTGGGCGCCAGCACCAGCCCCATCATCGAGAAGGCGAAGAGCGACTGGTAGGCGTAGTAGCGCCCGATCCCCGGGGCGGGCTCGTGGTCGAGATAGCCCAGCGAGTACACCTGCACCAGGAGCGAGACCAGCGCCACCAGCACGAGCATGATGGTCGAGTCGGTGTCCGCGAGCACGCCCACCGTGGCCAGGGGGCCCGCCTCGGCGGGGATCCATTCCCAGAGGAGCGGAGGCTGGAACACCTCGCGGCTCGAGGCGAGCCAGGCGCGGACCGCCCAGCCGAGCGCCGCCGCCGAGAAGACGATGGAGATGAAGCCCGCCGGGCGGCCGGAGCGCCGGAGCGGGACCACCACCGCCAGCAAGAGGAACGCGCCCGCGGGCAGGAGCAGGCAGTAGAGCGCGAACTGGGCGGAGTCGGTCATGGGCGGCGCGTTACCCCTTGAGGAGATCCAGGTGGTCGGCGATGGCGGTGCGCCGGATCCGGAAGATGAGGATCACGAGCGCCAGCCCCACGGCCACCTCCGCCACGGTGACGCTGATCGTGAACACGGCGAAGATCATCCCGACGGGCTGGCCGTTGAAGCGCGCGAAGGCCACGAGGTTGATGTTCACCGCGTTGAGCATCAGCTCGATGCCCAGGAGGATGCCCACGGTGTTCCGCCGGGTGATGACGCCGAACAGACCGATGGCGAAGAGCGTCGCCGCCAGCGCGAGGTAGGCGTGGAGCGGCATGCCGTCAGTGTCCTGTCCCGGAGATCCGGCTCCGGCCGGGGCCACGAGTAAACGAGGTGCCGGGAGAGGGCATCAGTCGTCGGGGCGGGCGAAGTAGGTGGCGCCGAGGAGGGCAGCCAGGAACAGCACGGCGAGGAGCTCGAAGGGCAGCACGAAGTGGGAGAGGAGCGCCTGGCCCATGGCCCGCGTCACGTCCACCGGCAGCGGCGGGCGGGAGCTGGGCAGCGGGGCGCGGGCGATGATCGTGAGCACGCCCACCAGCACGCCGCCCGACACGATCAGGCCGCTGACGATCTGCCGGCTCGTCTGCGTGATCCGGTCACCCACGAGCCTTTCCGTCACCACGATGGCGAAGACGACGATGGTGACGACGCCGCCGGCGTAGAGCAGGAGCTGGACGGCGGCCAGAAACTCCGCCTCCAGCACGAGGAAGATCCCGGCGGTGCCGGTGAGGGCCAGCGCGAGGTAGAGCACCGAGTGAAAGAGGTTCTTCGACAGCACCACCGCCAGGGCCGAGCCCACCAGGAGGCCGGCCAGCGCCCAGAACGCGACGGGCTCGAGCGTCACTGGGGGTCCCCTGTGGCGGCCTTGGCGGGCGTCGCGCCCTCCGCGCGCACGGCCTTGGGCGGCGTCTGCATGTCCCGGAGGAGAGTCCCCGTGGCCCAGGACCGGTCGAACTGCTGGCCGAGGTGGTGGAGCCGGTCCTTGTCCAGCAGGAGCTCCCGGCGGTCCGCGGTGACCACGTCGAAGGATTTCATCATGACGATGGCGTCGGTCGGGCACACCTGCACGCACAGCTCGCAGAACTCGCAGGCGTACAGCTCGAGCGTGAAGCGCTTGGCGTAGTTGCGCTTCTCGCTCTTGAGCATCTCGACCTTGATGACCTGCGGCGGGCAGATGTACTCGCAGAGCCGGCAGCCGATGCAGTTCTCCTCGCCGGTCTCCTGGTCGTAGGTCAGCGCCAGCACGCCCCGGAAGCGCTCCGGGTACTGGCGCTTCACGTCGGGATAGTGCACGGTCACGGGCTTCCGCATGAGGTTGACGAGAGTGACGCCCATGGCGCGCCCCACCGCCCGGCCGAGCCCGCCCAGGTCGCGCCAGAAGCCGTCGCGCCGTCCCTCAGGCACCGGGGCCGCTCCGAAGGGTGACGACCAGCGCCGTCGCCATGAGCAGGAGGAGGGTCAGGGGCAGGAGGAACTTCCAGGAGATGGCCAGGATCTGGTCCACCCGGATCCGCACGAAGCTCCACCGCACCCAGGTCACCAGCAGGAACACCAGCATCGCCTTCAGGAGGAACCACACGGGTCCGAGCCAGGCCGGGCCCGGCCCCGCCCAGGCGCCCAGGAAGAGCAGCGCCCCGAGGAAGGAGGTGCCGACCATGTGGGCGTACTCCCCGAGCTGGATCAGGGCGAACTTCATGCCGGAGTACTCGACGCGGAAGCCCGCCACCAGCTCGGATTCGGCCTCCCGGATGTCGAAGGGCACCCGGTTCTCGGCCGCCAGCGTGGTGACGATGAAGGCGGCGAAGGCCAGCTGGCCGATGACCGGGTAGAAGACGAACCAGAGGCCGCCCTGGGCGGTCGCGATGTCGGAGAGCCGGAGGGACCCCGCGAGGAGCACCGGCACGAGGGCGGTGAAGATGAACGGCAGGTCGTAGGAGATGATCTGGTTCACCGCGCGCATGACGGACAGGAGCGCGTACTTGTTGTTGGACCCCCAGCCGGCCATGAACAGCCCGACGATCTCCATGG
Organism: Candidatus Rokuibacteriota bacterium; assembly: GCA_016188005.1. Classification (NCBI taxonomy): domain Bacteria; phylum Candidatus Rokuibacteriota; species Candidatus Rokuibacteriota bacterium. The sequence goes on from JACPIQ010000094.1 coordinate 11,397, forward strand.
CGGAGACCGCCAGGAAGAAGAGGACGCCGGTGCGGAGGTCGGCCACGCCGAGCGCCGGCGCGAACGGGATCGTCGCGAAGATGAGCATGCACGGGATCAGGAAGACGATGGGCGCCAGGTTGTAGACGGCCCGGTCGGCCGCCCGCGGCACCACGTCCTCCTTCAGCAGGAGCTTGAGCGCATCGGCGATGGGCTGCAGCAGCCCGTGGGGCCCCACGCGGTAGGGGCCGATCCGCGATTGCATCCGCGCGGCAAACTTGCGCTCGAGGAGCGTCACGTAGGTGACGATGCCGACCACGGCGTTCAGCACGATGAACCCCGCGAGGAAGGCGCGGACGGAGTCGGTCATGGTTATCTGTCGACCTCGCCGAAGACGGGGTCCACGGAGCCCATGATGGCCACCACGTCGGCCACCTTGTGCCCCGGGATGATGTGCGGGAGCACCGCGAGGTTCGAGAAGGACGCCCCGCGCCACTTCATCCGGTACGGCTTGGCGCTGCCGTCGGCCACCAGGTAGCAGCCCACCTCCCCCCGCGGTCCCTCGACCCGCGCGTACCCCTCGCCCTTGGGGATGCGGACCTGCCCCACGGACTTCACGCCGGGGCGCGAGGAGATGGGTCCCTCGGGGAGTCCGTCCAGCACCTGGCGCACGATCTTGCTGGACTCGCGGAACTCCACCATCCGCACCCGGTAGCGCGCGTAGCAGTCGCCCGCCGTCTCCACGGGCACCCGGAAGTCGAAGTCCTCGTAGGAGGAGTAGGGCTCGGCCCGACGGACGTCGTAGCCGACGCCGGAGCCCCGGATGAGGGGCCCCGAGATGCCCACCTCCTCCGCCAGCGCCCGCGAGATCACGCCGACCCCCCGCGCGCGCGCGAGGAAGAAGTCGTTGTCCTCGAGCATGCGCTCCCACTCGTCGACGCGCCGGTCGATGAAGTCCACGGTCTCGCGGCACTTCTGTGCCCAGCCGGCCGGCAGGTCGTAGCGCACGCCGCCCACCTGGTGGAAGCCGTAGAGGAGCCGCGCGCCCACCAGCGCCTCGAAGAGGTCGAGCACGTACTCCCGCTCGCGGATGCAGTAGAGGAAGACGGTGGCGCCGCCGCCGAGGGCGCCGCCCATGTCCATGCACCAGGTGCCGAGCCAGACGCAGTGCGAGGCGATGCGCTGCAGCTCCGCGACCAGGACGCGCAGGTACTGGGCGCGCTTGGGCACCTCGACCTTGCCGAGGATCTCCGCGGCGCGCACGTACGCGAGCTCGCTCGTCATGGCCGCCACGTAGTCCGTCTTGGAGGCGATGGTCGGGTACTGGGTATAGGCGAGCGTCTCCCCGAGCTTCTCGTGGCACCGGTGGAGGTAGCCGATCACGGCGTCCACGCCCAGGACGGTCTCGCCCTGGAGCGTCAGGATCATCCGGAACACGCCGTGTGAGGATGGGTGCTGCGGCCCCATGTTCATGGTGAGGCTCTCGGCCCCGCCGTACCCCATCTCGATGACCTTGCGCGCTTCGGGATCCATCCCTACGCCATCATGACGCCATCGCTCGGTCAGTCTCCACCGGCGCCGTTCAGCGCATCGGCGAGAACGGCGCCGGGTTGAGCACGATCGCCTGCATGTGCGCCAGGCACGGCGATCCCTTGGCGAGGAAGGCCTGCCACTCGGGCTCCCGCGCCAGCTCCGCCCGCTTGGCCGCCCGCTCGTTCAGGTCGTGGAAGGCCCACATGTGGACCACCTCGTTGAGCTGGGCGATCTCCGTCTGCCACAGCCCCACCCGGTGCATGAGCTTCTCGCGCACCGGCATCACCGTCTTGAACTGCTCGAGCCACTCCGCCACCTGTCCCGGGTGGAGGCGGTACCAGCGCAGCTCGTACACGTGCCCGGCGTGCGCCGGCGGGACCACCGGGAGGACGGCGGAGAGGATCTTGTTCTCCTGGGCGAGCATCATGGGGCGGATCCGTGGGATGTACTCCTGGGTCCACGCCCGCTCCTGGGCCAGCGCCGCGCGCAGGCGCTGGCGCTCGACGAGATCGGCGAAGCTCCAGAGGTGGACGAGCTGGTTGAGCGTCCCGAACTCCGTGGACCAGTACCCTTCCAGCTTGCCGTACCGGTCGCCACGGATCTGGCGGCCGACCTCGCCCGACAGCTTCAGGTACTGGGCCTGCGTCCCAGGAACCAGCGTGTACGTCCTGAGCTCGTAGATCATGGAGGACCTCCCGGGGGTTAGCGGTATGGCGGGTGCGGCGTGTCGACCGCGTAGGACTTCAGCAGCGGGTGGCCTTCCCAGTCCTGCGGGAGGAGGATCCGCCGCAGGTCCGGATGCCCGTCGAAGCCGATCCCGAACATGTCGTAGCACTCGCGCTCCATCCAGTCGGCGCCGCGGTAGACGGCGACGAGGGACGGGCAGCGTGTCCGGTCCGGGCCGAGCCGCGCCTTGAGGGTCAGCGAGAAGTTGTCGTCGAGGTTCTCGATCCGTGCCACGACCTCGAGCCCCTCCTCCTTCCAGTCCACGGCGGTGAGAAAGCTCAGGTAGTGGCAGCCCAGCGCCTCACGGGCGAATCGCGCGAAGTCCTGCCACTGCGCGACGGGAACGGTGACCACGACCGCACCCTCCGCGCCGCCGGCGGGCGCGCCGAGCCGTTCCTGGATGAGTATCCGGGCCTCGTCGCGCGTCAAGGGGCTAGTCGGTCTTCGCGGTGGGAGCGGCGCGCCGGCCCGTCTGCTTGAAGTGCTGGATCTGCTCCTGCAGCAGCAGCAGGCCGTTGAGCAGCGACTCCGGGGGCGGCGGACAGCCCGGGACATAGACATCCACGGGGATCACCCGGTCCACGCCCTTCACGACGTGGTAGCCGTGGCGGAAGGGGCCCCCCGAGTTGGCGCAGGAGCCCATGGACACCGCCCACTTGGGATCGGGCATCTGGTCGTAGATGCGCTTGAGCATCGGCGCCATCTTGATGGTGACCGTGCCCGAGACGATCATGAGGTCCGAGTGACGCGGCGAGGCCCACGGGACCATGCCGAGCCGCTCCACGTCGAAGCGCGAGGCGAAGGTCGCCATCATCTCGATGGCGCAGCAGGCCAGCCCGAAGGTCACGGGCCAGACGGACGACTTCCGCGCCCAGTTGAGGAAGCTGTCCGCCACGGTGGTGAGGGCGAAGCCGCCGGGGAAGTGGTGCAGCCCCTCCGTCACCGACTCGATCAGGCTCGAGTACTGGTCCCCTTCCGGGCGCTCCTGGTGGTACTTCTCCCATTCCTGCAGGTCCTTGAACTCGGTCCAGACCAGAGGCGGGATCCGGGGGACGGGCGCCTTCACTTCCATTCGAGGATCCCCTCCCGGCGGGCGTAGAGCCAGCCCATCAGGAGGATCGCGACGAAGACCGCCATGCTGCCCACGGCCCACAGCCCGAATTCCCGCAGCGCGAGGGCCCAGGGGAAGAGGAACACCGCGAGGACGTCGAACACGATGAAGAGCAGGGCCACCAGGTAGAAGCCCACCGGGAACTGCACCCACGCCTCGCCGATGGTCTCGGCGCCGCACTCGTAGCTGTCGAGCTTCGAAGGATAAGGGCGGGACGGGCGAAGGATGCGGGAGGCCAGCAGGGACACCACGCCGAAGCCGACGATCAGGGCCAGGAAGACGACCACGGGCAGATACCCGGTCACGGACGGCTCCTCCTCGAGCGGTCGACAACCCAGAGAAAGTATACCATGCAGCAGGGACCATGAACGGAGCGATTGCCCGCGCCGCTGACCACGTGCTATGAGTCGGCGCATGACTCTGCGGCAGCTGGAGAGCTTCCTCGCGGTGGCGCGCGCCCGCAGCTTCCGCAAGGCGGCCGGGACCGTGGCGCTCAGCCAGCCCGCGCTCTCCCAGCAGATCAAGGAGCTGGAAGGGGAAGTCGCCCTGCCGCTCTTCGACCGTCTCGGCCGGACGATCCGCCTCACCGAGGCGGGACGGCTCCTGGAGGAGCACGCCCAGCGCATCCTCGCGGTGGTGCAGGGGGCGCAGGAGGCCTTGAGCGAGCTGCGCGGACTCGAGCGCGGCATGCTCGTCCTCGGCGGGAGCACGACGCCCGGCCTCTACGTGCTGCCATGGCTCCTCGGCCGCTTCAAGGCCCGCCACCCCAAGATCGACGTGGCGCTCCGCATCGCCAACACCCGGGAGATCGAGGAGCGCGTGCGGGCGGGCGAGGTGGACCTCGGGATGGTGGGTGGCCACCTGCCGGAGTTCAAGGAGACGTGCGTGGAGGCCAGCCTCGTGGACCGCATCGTGCTGATCGTGCCTCCGCGTCATCGCTGGGCGGCCAGGCGCACGGTCGCGCCGGAGCGGCTCAACGAGGAATGCCTCCTCACCCGCGAGGAAGGCTCGGCGACGCGCCGGGTGGCAGAGGCGGCGCTGGAGCGCGCGGGCCTCCGCCTCGAGGCCTGTCTCGAGCTCGGGCACACCGAGGCCATCAAGCAGGGGGTGCGGGCGGGGCTCGGGGTGGCCCTGGTGTCCCAGTACGCCGTCCGCAACGAGGTGGCGAGCGGTCAGCTCCGGGCGCTCGGGCTGCGCGGGCTACCCATCGAGCGCCACTTCCATGTGATCCGTCACGAGGCCCGGGCGCTCGGCCCGTCGGCCAGGGCCTTCCTCGAGTTCCTCCAGCGGGACCGCCCGCTCGGGCGGCTGGCGCGGCTCGGCCGCCGGTCCCGTCCGGCGGGAGGCAAGTCCGGGTGAGCGGCGCGGGCGAGCCTGCTACAATGCTGGCCCATGCCACCTCTCGTGGGCCTCATCATGGGCTCCAGGTCGGACTGGAAGACGGTGGTCCACGCCGCCGACACCCTCGACGCGCTCGCCGTGCCTTTCGAGGTGCGGGTGCTCTCGGCCCACCGCACCCCTGACGCACTCTCCGAATACGCGCAATCGGCGGAGCGCCGGGGGCTCGAGGTGATCATCGCCGCGGCGGGGGGCGCCGCGCACCTGGCGGGGGTCACTGCCGCCAGGACCACCTTGCCCGTGCTCGGCATCCCCGTCGAGTCCAGGGCGCTCAGGGGGCTGGACTCGCTTCTCTCCACGGTCCAGATGCCGGCGGGCATCCCGGTGGGCACCCTCGCCATCGGCAGGGCCGGCGCCGTCAACGCGGCTCTCCTGGCCGTCGCCATCCTCGCCAACAAGCACCCGAAGTTCCGCGAGGCGCTCCGCCAGTACCGCGAGGGCCGCGCTCACGAGATCCTCGACAACCCCGACCCCCGCGCCCCGGCCCGCCCACAGCCCGGCCCCGACCGGTAGCGGATCACCTCTTCACGCGGGCACGGCCGTCCGTCTCATGGCCTGCAGCCGCTTCATCCGCAGGCACGCCTTGTCGCAGCCGATCGCCGTCGATGGCGTGAAGGCGCTGCAGCGGTTCACCGAGATGAGCTTGCCGTCCCAGACTTGCTCGGCGAAGCCCGCGGTGACATTCCGGCCCTGGACGGGGCACCAGAAGGAGCGGGTCGCCGCGCGGGTGACGCCGGGCATGCCGCCGAAGGCCGCCACGAGGGCGAGCGCCCCGGCGGTGGCCAGCGCCAGAACGATTATGAGGGGCACGCTGGAACCGAGCATCGGTGTCACCTCCCTCCGCGCGCTGCTGTCGCGCTACCAGCACCATTCACCTTGCTCGGCGGCCGGGCCATAGGACATCCCGCTCATATTGGTAGGCCAAACGACGGCTATCCCGCCGCCTCCCGGGCTGCGCGGGCGCGGCCCTGCCGGACTGCGGCCGTCAACGCGCCGACCAGGTTGACCGCCACCGAGACGAGCGCGATCCAGACGAGGAGCCCCGCCAGCGGCACGAGCGGGGCGACCGCGCCCAGGCCCGCGCTGACGAGCACCTCGGCCGTCCTGAGGACGATGCCGCCCAGGAGCGCCCAGAAGGCCACGATCCGGAGCCCGGGCCACGGCAGCGCCGTCAGCTCGAGGACCGGGATGAGTCGGAAGCTCATCGCCACGACCACCGAGACGAGGAAGCCGACGGTGACGAGGTGGCGGACAGCGTCCGTGACCAGGTAGGCCGGCTGTCCCGCCCAGGCCGCAGCCGTCGTGAGCACGGCGGCCACCCCCGCCGCGCCCGCCGAGGCCGCGCCCAGCCTGAAGATGCGCCCCTCCTCCGCGCTCCTGGCCACCATCGGCAGCGCCTTCCTCGCCCGTCGCCGCCAGGCACCCGCCATCACGAAGACCGCGCCCACCGTCCACAGTGCGATGCCGTCGCCGAGCCGGGCCAGCCCCGGTCCGACAGCCCCCGGCCAGTCCCCCGCCTCGCCTGCCGCGGCGATGACGACGCCGAGGGCGAGGAGCGCGGGCATGAGCCGCGCCGCCCCCGGCGGCACGCTCCACGACGGAAAGAACATGGGCCCGGCCCGCAGCAGCACCCCCAGCACCCAGCCGATCACTCCGCCGAAGAGCGCCATCAGATGGACGGCCCGCATCGCACTCATGGGCGGCACCGGCACGCCCTGAACGAGGGCCTGTGCACGGAGACCCGCCTCCATCAGACAGGCGAGCGCGAACCATGCCGTGCTCAGCGTGAGCTGCCGCCTCAGCAGCACGAGCGGCGGCGGGTCCAGCGAGCGCCAGACCCACACCCCGAAGACCAGGAAGGCCGCGGTCTGGCAGAGCGAGGCCGCGAGCACGAGCGCGGGCAGGCCGCTGGCCGTGCCCCCGAGTCGCAGCGCCAATGCCACGGCCAGCAGGCCCAGCACCCAGCGGGACATCGGATGGCGGCTCACGGGGCGCCCGGTGAAGCGGGCGATCAGGTGCTGGGCCACCCCGGGGATCAGCGTGGCGAAGAAGCCGAGGAGCTGGAGATTGGCGTGGAGCAAGATCCACTCGACGGAGACCGCCGGCGCGCCGAGGTAGAGCCAGGCGAGCATCCAGACGCCGATCGGCGTCCCGCCCAGCAGGGTCGTCGCAAAGGCGAGCAGCGCGAAGGGCCGGTAGATCGGCGGCTCGCGGAGTGGTCCGGGCATGCTCACGGGGACACGTCAGAGCCGGTGGCCGAGGGCGGCGCCTTCCTGCATGGCCTCGAAGGCCGTGCGCGGCAGGACGCAGTCGCCGATGTCGAAGACGGCCGGCCCGGCGGGGAGGGCCTTCAGCGCGTCCCCGAGCGCGGTGACCGGGAGCATCGGGCGCGCCGGCACCACGAGGTCGATCTTCTCGAGCGCCTCCGTCTCCGCCTCGGCCTGCCGCCTGAGCCGAGCTCCGTTGGCCGACAGCGACTCGACGGTGGTGCCGAGTCTCACCGTCACGTTGGGCCGCGCGCGGAGATTGGCCACGTGCTGCCAGCGCGGACGGAGCCCGATCTCGGCCGCCAGCTCGCCGCCGGGCTCGGTGATGACGACGTCGGCCCCGCGCTCGGCCAGCACATGGGCCACTCCCACGCCCAAGAGACCGCCGCCGATCACGAGCGCGCGGCGGACAGGCCCTCCCGGGCGTCGCAGCACGTCGAAGGGGTCCACGGCCGGGCTGTCCACGATCCCGGCGATCGGTGGCAGGCCGGGCCTGGCCCCCGTCGCCACGACCACCGCATCGGGCCTCTCGGCGAGCACGATCTCCACCGTCGCCTCCACACCGAGCCTGAGCTCGGCCCCCGCTCTGAGCGCCGCGTCGGCGAGATAGGCGGCGAGGCCGGCCAGCTCCTCCCGCTTCGGCACGCGCCGGCTCAGGAGCAGCTGGCCGCCGGGCTCACCGGCGCGCTCGATCACGGTCACCGCATGGCCGCGCAGCGCCAGCACCCGCGCCGCCTCGAGCCCGGCGGGCCCCGCCCCCACCACCACCACGCGCTCGGGCCTCGCCGCCGGGCGCGGGGCGTACTCCCGCTCCCTGGCCGTGCGCGTGTTGGCCAGGCAGAGGACCGGCTGGTTCTGCCCCAGCAGGTCGCTGCACTTGAGGCAGGCCACGCAGTAGCAGATCTCCCGCTCGCGCCCCTCGCGGCTCTTCCGCGGCATCTCGGGATCGGCGTGGAGCGCCCGCCCCAGCGTCACGAAGTCGGCGTCCCCCGAGTCGAGGATGCGCTCGGCGACATGCGCGTCGCTGATCCTGCCGGCGACGCTCACGGGAATCGTCACCGCGCGGCGGATCTCCCGGGCCAGCGGCGCCAGGCACCCCTGCGGCATCTCCATGGGCTGCACCATCCACACCGCCGATTCGTAGATGCCGGAGGAGACATCCAGCGCGTCGATGCCCGCGGCCTCGAGGCGCGGCGCGATCGTGCAGAGGTCGGCCAGCGTGAGCCCGCCCTCCACGTGCTCCTCGGCGGAGAGCCGGTAGAGAAGCGGCAGCTCCGGCCCCGCCGCCTCGCGGATGGCCACGATCACCTCCAGCGGAAAGCGCAGCCGCCGCTCGAAGTCGCCGCCATACTCATCGTCGCGACGGTTGGCATAGGGGGAGAGGAACTGGCCGATGAGATAGCCGTGGGCGCCGTGTACCTCGATGGCGTCGAAGCCGGCGGCCACCGCGCGCCGGGCCGCCGCCGCGAAGTCGGTGACGATGGCAGCGATCTCCGCCACCGTGAGAGCGCGCGGCATCTCGCCTCCCGCCAGCGTCATGCACGGCACGGGCGAGGGCGCCACGGGCTGGGTCCCCGTGACCGCGGCGGAGGTCTCGCGCCCGGCGAACTGCAGCTCCGCGCCCACGAGGGCGCCGTGGCGGTGGCAGGCGTCCACGAGGCGCCGGTAGCCGGGCACGAGGGCGTCGTCGTGGATGCCCAGCTGATAGAGGTGGTTCCGGCCGGCCGGGTGCGCGTACATGGACTCGAGCAGGATGAGGGCGGCGCCGCCGGCGGCGCGCGCCTCGACATAATCGATGTAGCGCTGGGTGACGGCGCCCGCTGCCGTCGCGAGGTTCTTCTCCATCGGCGCCATGAGGATGCGGTTCCGGAGCGCCAGGCGCCCGATCCGGCCCGGCGCGAAGAGGCGGGGGAAGGCGGCCATCAGGCCGTCAGCGCTCGGGCGTGGCGCGGCCGCCGGTTTGCTCGACTGCCGGCATGTCGTAGGGGGGCGAGGCCACCACGAGGAAGACGAGGTCCTCGATGCCCGTGTTGAAGATGCCGTGGCTGACGCCGGGCGGGATGTGGATGACCATGTGGGGCTCCACGAGGTGCTTGATGCCGTCCAGCTCCACGATGCCCTTGCCCTGGAGGATGTAGTAGAGGTTCTCGGCCACCTCGTGGACGTGCACCTCGGCATAGCCGCGCGGCTGATAGGAGGAGATGCGGAAGTCGAAGTGCTTCGTGGCGGCCGTGGTCGGATGCACGAGCATCTTCGAGAAGGCCTGGAAGTGCTTGGGCGGCAATTCCCAGAACGCCTCCTCCATCCGCATGATCTTCGCCTGGGGCTTCTCTCCCGGAGCGCTCGTCATCGGGTCTCCTCCTCGGGGAGCCGGCGGGCGCCGAAGGCGGGCTCGCCATGGGGCAGGGGCGGCAAGGCCCAGGTGCCCACTGCCGGCGGTCTGATGTCGCGGTCCACGTGGACGTCCAGCACGAAGGGGGTGCCGGCGCCGATCGCGTGCTCGATGGCCGGGGCGAGGTCCACGGCCTGCTCGACGCGGATGCCCTCGACGCCGCAGGCGCGCGCCAGCGCCACGAAGTCCGGGTTCACGAGGCGCCCGTCGCGCTCCCGGACGAAGGAGGTGGCGATCTCGCGCTTGGCGAAGAGCCCCGTCTGGATGTCGCGGATGGCGCCGTAGGCGAAGTTGTTCCAGATGAGCCACACGGCGGGGATGTCGTACTCGACGGCCGTGGCCAGCACGTCGGGGCGCATCATGAAGCCGCCGTCGCCGCAGACAGCCACGCAGGGCCTGTCGGGAGCGGCCAGCCTGGCACCGAGCACGCCCGCCACGCCGAATCCCATGGCGGAGAAGCCCCAGGTGTTGAGCACGGTTTGCGGGCGGCGCGCCTTCCAGAACTGGACCACCCAGTTGTGGTGAACGCCCGAGTCGGGAAGGATGATGGCGTCGTCGGGCGCCACGGCGCGGAGCGCCTGGACCACGCGCTGCGGGTGAATGGGGACTGCGTCCGACTCCCCGCCCGGCCGCACGAACTCCTCCCACCTCCGGCGCCAGCCCGCGATGTCCCCGAGCCACGCCTCCCGCCCCGCGGGCGCCGGGCCCGGCGCCTCCGAGGCGGCGAGCATCTGGCGCAGCACGGTGCGGGCGTCACCGACGATGCCGAGATGCACGGGATAGTTGCGCCCGATCTCCTGCGGGTCCACGTCCACGTGGATGAGGCGGGTGGGGGGGATGTTGAAGGAGTAGCCAGGGATCCAGGAGGAGGAGGAGCGGTCGTCGAAGCGGACGCCGACGGCGAGAAGCACGTCCGAGGTGCGCGCCGCCTCGTTGGCCTGGAAGGCGCCGTTCCTGCCCACGAAGCCCAGCGCCAGCGGGTCCTGCATGTCGAGAGTGCCAAAGGCATTGGGCGAGAAGATCACCGGGATCCGCAGGCCGCGCGCCAGACGTGTCAGCTCCTCGCCCGCCTCGGAGAGCGCCACGCCATGCCCCACGAAGATGAGCGGGCGCCGCGCGCCGCGCAGAAGATCCACCGCCTGCCGGACCGACTCGGGATCGCCCCCGCTCCGTGAGGAGATCCCCTGGCGCCAGTCGCCCGGGTCGGGCACCTCGCCCTCGGCCGGCTCCTTGAACACGTTGAACGGCACGTCCAGGTTCACGGGGCCGGGCCGGCCCGAGAGCATGGTCGCGAAGGCCTGGCGCAGCGCCGTGGGAAGCATGTCAGCCCGCGTGGGCTGCCACGAGCGCTTCACGTACGGGCGGATCACCGAGGGGAAGTCGGCCTGGAAGTGCCGGTACGTCTCCTGGAAGGGCGCGCGGTTGAACTGGGAGGTGGGGACATTGGCCGTGATGGCCAGGAAGGCGGAGGAGTCCATGAAGGCGCAGGCCAGTGCGATGGGAATGTTGCAGGAGCCGGGGCCGCAGGAGGTGAGCGTCGCCACCGGGCGATGGGCCACCCGGTAATAGGCATCCGCCATGTGGCCCGCGGTCTGCTCGTGGCGCGTCGAGATGGTGTGGATGGCGTCGGTGCGGTCGTAGAGGGCGTCGAGGAGCCCGACATTGCCATGGCCGCAGAGGCCGAAGACGTAGGGGACCTTCTCGCGGACCAGGTACTCGACGATCAGCTCGCCGCCGTTGCGCATCGGGATCAGGCCGCGGACCGGCGGGCGATGTCGAGCGCCTCCCCCTCCCGGACGATGCAGACCTTCTCGGCCACGTTGTCGAAGAAGTAGCCCGAGCCGCCCTCGCTCACCACCTGGAGCAGCGCGCGGCCGTCCCGCACGCGGATCCCGCCCAGCACGTGCACGCCACGCTCGAAGAAGGGCCGCGGCCAGGCCGAGGCCGTCGGTCCCGCCATCACCACCCTGCGGGCGCCGCACGAGGCCGCCAGGAGCGAGTCGAGGCCACCTTCCACCAGGGCCGAGCCGGTGATGACCACCACGCTGGCGTCGCCGAGCACCTGGAGCGCCTGCTCGGGAGACTTCCAGAAGGGCAGCTCATCCCCCTTGAGCGCGTCGCGGTGCCTGTCCACCACCCACAGCTCCGCCACGCGCCCCTTGAGCGCCTTGATGAAGGGCACGAAGGCGCCGACCATCGCCACGCGGTCCTCGGGGCGGACGCCGGCGGCCTGGAGCGCGTCCACCCCGGGCAGGAGCGCGCCGCCGGGCACCCCCGCACGGGCCAGGGCGCGCGCCGACAGTGCGTTGAGCACGGCCACGCCCACGGCCCGCCGGAGCGAGTTCCGGTCCGTCGCCTCGCGGGCCAGCGCCCAGGCATCCTGCCCCGCCAGCCGGCCGGCCTGGGGCGCCGCCGCGGCCGACCGCGGGCAGCAGACGGTGTCGGCCTGATCGCGCGGGGTGAGGGCCGCGCCCGCCTCGCCCGTCCCCAGCGCCGCCGCGGTGTAGAAGACGCCGATCCGCACATCGGCCACGGTGGCGGTCTCGTCGTGGAGCACGTCTCTCAGGTCAGCCAGCCACGCCTCGATCACGCCCATCGCCGTCCTCCCGGGTATCGCGGTCCTGGGTCTCGCCCGGCCCGCGTCATTCACGATCCGCTCGTGCGCGGCGAGCGGGTCCCGTCGCAGGGCACGGCTCCCCGGCATGATAACCCCAATCCGAACGCGACGGGCCCGCCGGAGGGCGCACTCGGGGTCCTCGGATCCAGATCGCAATGCAAGGCCGGACCCCTGCCGATGTCGTATTGCAAGACCTGACCCCCCTTGCGCCCCGTGGTACGCTCAGTCCGTCGAGTCCACGCGTGGCTGTCGTCATCTCCATCACCCGCGAGCCGCAAGGGGGAGCGCAACCATGTGCCAGATCGTTCCTGACTACCTCGGCCGCCGCGTCGCCCCGCCCGAGGAGCGCCTCTCCGGCCTCGGCCGCCGCGACTTTCTCAAGCTCGCCGGCGCGGCGACCGTGGCCCTGGCCGCGGCGCCCGCCTGGGCCCAGAGCGCCAAGGTCGAGGTCCAGTGGCTCGGTCAGTCGGCGACCAAGCTCACCTCGCTCACCGGCAAGGTCATCATCATCGACCCGTTCCTCACCAAGAACCCGAAGACGCCTGCAGCGCACAAGAACCTGGACGCCCTCGGCAAGGTGGACGCGATCCTCGTCACCCACGGTCACGGCGACCATACGGGTGACGTCGCGGAGCTGGCCAAGCGCACCGGCGCCAAGATCTATGGCCCCGCCGGGCTCATCGCCACGATGACCGACCTCGGCTGGGTGCCGCCCGACCAGGGCGTGCGCTTCGGCAAGGGAGGCCGGGTTAACCCGATGGGTCCCCAGATCAGCATCACCCAGGTGCGCGCGGAGCATTCCTCCGAGGTGACGGTGAGCGACCCCACGACGAAGAAGACCACCACCTACCCCGGCGGCGAGCCCTGCGGCTTCGTCATCGAGCTCGAGAACGGCTTCAAGCTCTACCACATGGGCGACACGGGGCTGTTCGGCGACATGCGGCTGATCGGGGAATACTACAAGCCGGACCTCATCATGATCCCCATCGGCGGGCACTTCGTCATGGACCCGCGCGACGCCGCCTACGCGACTCGCGAGATGCTCAAGCCCCGCTACGCGATCCCCTTCCATTACGGCACGTTCCCGGTGCTGCGGGGCACTCCGCAGGAGTACCAGGCCGCCCTCGGTCCCGGCGGGACCCAGGTGTTCCCGATCAGCCCGGGCGACAAGCTCACCTTCTAGCGGCGGCGGCTCACGAACGCAGTCCCGGGCCGCTCACACCGCGGGCTGGGCGTAGCCGACCGTGCGCCCGCCGTAGCGGCGCAGGCGCACATTGGCCTGCTCCGCATGCGCCGAGAAGCCCTCGAGCACGCAGAGCCGGGAGCAGTACTCCCCGACGAGGGCGCTGGCCTGGTCGGTCAGCACCCGCTGGTAGGTACAGGTCTTGAGGAACTTGCCGACCCAGAGGCCGCCCGTGTAGCGGGCCGCCTTCCTGGTGGGCAGCGTGTGGTTGGTGCCGATCACCTTGTCGCCGTAGGCGACGTTGGTGCGCGGCCCCAGGAAGAGCGAGCCGTAATTGGTCATCCGGGCGAGGAAGTAGTCCGGGTCCCTGGTCATCACCTGGACGTGCTCGGAGGCGATGCGGTCGGCCTCCCGCACCATCTCGTCGTCATCGTCGCAGACGATGACCTCCCCGTGGTCCGCCCACGCCCGGGCGGCGGCATCCGCCGTCGGCAGGATCGTGAGCAGCCGCTCGACCTCGCCCAGGGTCGCGCGCGCGAGCCGCTCCGAGGTGGTGAGGAGGATCGCCGGAGAGGTCGGCCCGTGCTCCGCCTGGCCGAGGAGATCGGTGGCGCAGATCTCGCCGTCCACGGTCTCGTCGGCGATGACCAGCGTCTCGGTCGGCCCGGCGAGGAGATCGATGCCGACGCGCCCGAACAGCTGGCGCTTGGCCTCGGCGACATAGGCGTTGCCCGGCCCCACGATCATGGCGACGGGCGCGATGGTCTCGGTGCCGAGCGCCATGGCGGCCACCGCCTGCACGTGCCGAGCGCCATGGCGGCCACCGCCTGCACCCCCCCGAGGACGTAGATCTCGTCGGCGCCGCCCAGGTGCATCGCGGCGACGATGGCGGGATGCGGTCCACCCTTGAACGGCGGCGCGCAGGCGACGATGCGGCGCACGCCCGCGACCTTCGCGGTCACGATGGACATGTGGGCCGAGGCGACCATCGGATAGCGGCCGCCCGGCACGTAGCAGCCGATGCTGTTCACCGGGATGTGGCGGTGCCCGAGGATCACGCCGGGCAAGGTCTCGACCTCGAGGTCCTGCAGGGTCGCCTTCTGCCGTTCCGCGAAGTGGCGCACCTGCGCCTGGGCGAAGCGGATGTCCTCGAGATCGCGCGTGGCGACCCGTGCGACGGCGCGCTCGATCTCCTCCGGGCTCAGCCGGAAGCTCGCGGGTGACCACTGGTCGAGCCTCTGGGAGAGCTCCCGGACCGCGACGTCGCGGCGCGTCTCGATGTCGGCGAGCATCGCCTCGACGGTCTCGCGAACCTTGGTGTCGGCGGCCCTGATGGCGCCCGCGTCGATCCCGCGCTTGAGGTGGCGAGCCATGGCGTCCTCCTGTCGCGAATGGAGCGTGGATGGGATGGGGCCAGCCGGGGACAATACTGGCATTGACGTGCCGGGGAAGGAAAGTCGGATCTCCCCCGAAGATTCAGCGTGACCTCGGCCGGGTCCTGGAGTATGACAAACTCCTACGCACCCACGGGGCTCCCGGCTGGCCGGCCGCAGGCCGCCCCGGGCGCTCCGGCAGGCGCCTGGCCCCAGGGAGGAGCCCCATGGACCGAAGCCAGCACGGCCGCGCGCTGCTCGCCCGGTGGGAAGCGGCCAAGCCCACCAACTTCTACGAGGACGATCGCTATCTCCGGATGGCGCTGCGCCGCCGGCTCGGGCCGGCCCGGCTGGCGGCGGTGGAGCCGGCGCTCCGGCAGGCCGGCGCCGACTCGGCGGGCGTCGTGAGCCGAGCCTCGACGGAGCTGGACCGGCCCGAGCATCTGCCGAGGCTCGAGGGCTGGAGCAGCATCGGCGAGCGCTCGGTCGACGTCGTCTTCCACCCCGCGCATCACGAGGTGGGCCGGCGTGTCTGGCGCTCGGGCATCCTGGCGGCGCTGGGAGAGCCGGGGAACATGACGCTCCACGCGGCCCTCACCTATCTCTTCGCGTTGAACGGCGAGGTTCCCCACCTCTGCTCGGTGGCCTGCACCGCCGGGCTCATCAAGGCCATCCAGCGCAGCGGCACCGACTGGATGAAGCGCGAGTGGCTCCCGCGCCTCCTCGACCGCGACTACGACCGGCGCTGGCACGCCTCGCAGATGCTCACCGAGGTCCAGGGCGGCTCGGACGTGGGTGCCAACGCCTGCGTCGCGCGCCGCGTGCCGGGCGAGGACGGGGTGTGGCACATCAGCGGGGAGAAGTGGTTCTGCTCCAACCTGGGCGCCGATCTCTACGCGCTGAGCGCCAGACCCGAGGGGGCGCCCGAGGGCACGCCGGGCATCGGGCTGTTCGTGGTGCCGCGGCGCCTTCCGGACGGTCGGCCCAACGGGATCCTGATCCGCCGGCTCAAGAACAAGCTGGGCACACGGACCTTGCCCACGGGCGAGATCGACTTCCAGGACGCCCGCGCCCATCAGCTCGGCCGGCTCGAGGAGGGCTTCAAGCTCCTGATGGGCATCGTCATCAACACCTCGCGCCTGGAGGTGGGCATCGACGCCTCCGGGATCATGCGCCGGGCGTGGGTCGAGGCATGGCACTACGCGCGGCTGCGCGAGGCGTTCGGCCAGCGGCTCGTGGACTTCCCCGCCGTGCGCCAGCAGCTGGCCGAGATGCGGGTGCTCGCCACGGCCGGGCTCGCCAGCACCCTCTTCGCGGCCGCCACGGAGGACCGGCTCGCGCTCGCCGGGACGCACCCGGAGGAGGACGCGCTCTACCGCACGGCGGTGAACGTCAACAAGTACGCCTGCTCCATCGACGCCGGGCTCGTGGTCCACCATGCCATCGAGATCCTGGGCGGCAACGGCACCATCGAGGACTTCAGCCCGCTGCCGCGGCTCTACCGGGAGGTGCCGGTGCAGGAGTCCTGGGAAGGGCCGCACAACACGCTGATGTCGCAGGTCCTGCGGGACTCGGTCCGCGCGAAGATGCACCACGCGCTCCTGCGCCACACCCAGGAGCTGCTCCTGGGCGTGGAGGCTCCCGCGCTGGTCGCGACGCGCGATCGCGCGCTCACGGCGCTCGACGACGCCCGGGGCGCGATGGACGGCTTGCTGCGGGCAGACCAGCAGGAGGCGGCCTATCACGTGCGCGGGCTCGTCACCCGCATCGCGCGCATCGTCCAGGTGGCGCTCCTCCTCGAGGATGCTCAGCACGCCGGCGAGGGCGAGGGGGCCGGCTGGCTTGCGGCCGCGGCCCAGTTCCTCCTCAACCGCTCCGTGGTGCCAGGCTATGACCCGCGCGAGGACCCGGGCTATCCAGGGCTGATCCGCCAGATCCTCGAGGACTGACTCCGGAGGGGAGCCCCGGGCCGCAGGGCTCCCAGAGGGTGAGCCCATGCTCGCGCTGACGCTCGAGCCCTACAAGCTCCTCCGGACGCTGGCCGACCACCGGGTCTCGCCCGAGTGGACGTGGACGGCGGGAGATCGGGCGCTGTTCGACCTCCGGCACGATGCCCCCGACACCACTGACCTGGCCGAGCAGCTCCCCGACGTCGCCGCCGCGCTGGAGGCGCGGCTGGAGGCGTTGCGAGGTCGGCCGCCGTGACGCCGCGCCCGGCGGGCGCGAGCGCGTCGGGCACGGCGCGCGGGGCGGCGCACGGACCCTGAACGGCAGGCGCAGGGGTCGGCCGCGAGCCGGTCAGTCATGGCCGTCGGGTGGGGCCCGGAGGCCCCAGCCTCGAGCGGGCTGGCGGTCAGGTACGGGCAGGCGCGGGCTGGCTGGCCCGCTTCAACGTCTTCTCGCCGAAGCCCTCCTGCAGCGACTCGCCCGTGCCGTACAGCTCGAAGCCCGGGCCGAAGTCCTTGTCCTCCCACGAGCGGTCATCCGGGTCCCAGACATAGGGCAGAGTCAGGATCTGTCCCGGGGCCCAGAGCGTCTCGAAGGCCCTGAAGGCATCGAGCAGAATGCGGCGCCCGAGCGGGGCATCATCGGCCTTCCCCGTCTCGTGGTTGAGCGGGAAGTTGATGAAGACCGCCCGGGGTGGCCTCACGGCAAAGGTGATGTCCCAGGCCGAGCTCATGCAGAGCGTGGGGATGCCGGCTCGCTCCACCTCGCGCGCGATCAGTCCCACGGACTGATGGCACACGGGTCAGACGGGGACGCAGAGTGCCGCCTCGGCCCCCATGGCCTTGAGCGCGGCGACCATCCCGGGCGCGCGCTCCTGGACCTCCCGGCGATGGGAATAGACCATGACGAAGGAGAGCGCGCCCACCAGCTCGCCGATGACGCCGGCCGCTTCGAACTCGCGCAGCCTGTCCATGGGGAAGACGCAGTTGGGGTCGCGGTCGGCGTCGGCGTCGCGGTAGCCGTGGTGGTGGATCTTGAGGCGGCTCAGGTCCACGTCCTTCGGGAGCGTCCGGAACGAGATGTCGTTGTCCACGAAGGGCGCCTGCCCGGGGAGGTAGAAGCCGCCGGAGGTGATGACGGCGAGCCGGCAGTCCCTGAGCGGCTTGGCGAGCGGCGTCCACGGCGCCTCCGTGTTGATCGCCCACTTGTACGGGGCGAAGGCGGCGTAGCGCTCCTGGGTTCGCGGGATATAGGCGATGGGCATGGGCTCCTCCTCCCGACCGGCCCGGCACGGCGGGCTGACCGGCTCCGGCTCCCCTCCTCAGTTAGCAGATCGGGCCCGGCGGAGCAAGCCCTACCCCACGTACACCTCGCAGCCGGGAATGCCGCAGGAGATGAGGTGATCGCTGGGGAAGTTGGTGATGAGCTCGCAGCCGTTCTCGGTCACCACGATCTCCTCCTCGATCCTCGCGGCGCCCGAGCCGTCGGCGGCGCCGCACCACGTCTCCACGGCAAAGACCATCCCCTCCTTGATCGTCTGGGGATGGTCGAAGGAGAACCGGCGCGAGATGATCGGACGCTCCCAGGACCCCAGCCCGAGCCCGTGAGAGTACTGTAGCAGGAACGCCTCGGCCTCGTTCCGGTAGCCGAACTCCTCCGCCTTGGGCCAGACGGCCGCCACGTCCGCCGTGGTGATCCCGGGCTTGAAGACGTCGAGGGCCCGGCTCAGCCAGACAGAGGCCGTCTCGTAGGCCTCTTCCTGATACCGGTTGGGCTTGCCGCAGATGAACGTGCGGTAGTAGCAGGTCTTGTATCCCATGAACTGGACGACGGGATCATAGAACACCATGTCTCCCGCCTGGATCAGCCGGTCCGAGGGGGTATGCGGGTGGGGCCGTCCCCGGGGTCCCGTGACCGCCTGGATGAGCGGCACGCGATCCGCCCCCAGCCGGAGGAACTCGAAGGTCGCCATGGCGACGAGGTCGCTCTCCTTGACTCCGGGGCGGATGGCCCGGACACAGCGGTCGTGTACCGCGTCGCCCAGGGATGCGGCCTGCTTCATGAGCTCGATCTCATCGGCCGTCTTGATCTCCCGGGCGTCCAGCATCGCCTGCGTGCCGTCCACGACCGTGATCCCCTCCTTCTCGAGGGCTCGCAGCATGGGGATCTCGCAGATATCGATCCCCAGCGGCTCCTTCGCCACGCCGTAGTCCGTCAGCACCCGCTTGATCTGTCTGGCGAACTCCTGCTGAAGGTTGGCGGCGGGGGGCAGGGCGCCCTTGAGCGCAGTGATCGGGGCCGCCATCCGGTCTTCCATCCAGGGACAGGCGATCCGCTTCGCGGGCACCGCCGGGTCGAAGAGATAGGGCTTGCCCTCCCTGGCCAGGACGCAGTAGTGGTCCAGGAAGTCCCGGAACGCCTCCCCGATGTTCGTGCTCGTGATGTACCGGATGTTGTCCATGTCGAAACACAGGACGGCGCCCAGCCCCGCCGCCTTCACGGCCGCCTGGGCCCGCTGACACCGCTCCTGCCGTAGACGGTGGAAATCGATCCCGAGCTCGTAGTCCTTCGCCATCGTGCCCCATCGAGATCTCGCTTCCTTGACGTTGTATTTCATCCCGCCCTCCCGGGTTGAGGAGTGGTCACGCTCGCGATTGCCCCGGCCCCTGCCCCGGCGCGCGCTCAGCGCATCACGAAGGGGTTGGCGGTCGGCGCACCGACGTTGATCCAGACGCTCTTCACCTGCAGGTACTCGCGGATCATCTCCTGGCCATTCTCGCGCCCGAGGCCCGAGTCCTTGTAGCCCCCGAAGGGGGACAGGTAGGAAACGGAGCGGTAGGTGTTCACCCAGACGGTGCCGACGCGGATCGCCTCGGCCACGCGGAGCATGCGGGAGAGGTCACGCGTCCAGACGCCGGCGGCCAGGCCGAACCGGACGTCGTTCGCGATGCGGATCGCCTCGGCCTCGCTCCCGAAGCGGATGACGGAGAGGACCGGCCCGAACACCTCCTCCTGAGCGATGCGCATGGTGTTCTCGACTCCCGAAAAGATCGTCGGCTCGATGAACCAGCCGGCGCCGCACTCGGGGCGCGTCGCGCGCCCGCCGCCCAGCTCCAGCTTCGCCCCCTCCTTCAGCGCGATGTCGATGTAGCTCAGCACCTTGTCGTACTGCGGGCGGGTGGTGACCGGGCCGACCTGCGTCGAGTACTCGAGGGGATCGCCCATCCTCGCGGTCCGGGCGAGCGCGAGGAGCTTCTCCATGAAGGCGTCGTGGATGCTCTCCTGCAGGAGTAGCCGGCTGCCCGCGATGCATGTCTGTCCGGTGGCGGCGAAGATCCCGGACACGGCGCCGTTCACCGCGTCGTCCAGGTCGGCGTCCTCGAAGACGATGTTCGGGGACTTGCCGCCGAGCTCCATGGTCACGCGCTTGAAGTGCCGTGCCGCCGCCTCGTTGATGACGCGGCCGGTGGCGTCCGAGCCGGTGAAGGCGACCTTGGCGACGAGCGGGTGCTCGACCAGCGGCATGCCGACGTCCTTGCCGAAGCCCGTGACCACATTGACCACGCCCGGGGGGAAGCCGGCCTCCGCGACCAGCTTCACGAACTCCAGTGTGGACAGGGAGGTGAACTCGGAGGGCTTCACCACCACCGTGTTGCCCGCCGCCAGCGCCGGCGCCAGCTTGAATGCCAGGATCAGCAGCGGCGAGTTCCACGGACAGATCGCCGCGCAGACGCCGAGCGGCTCGGGGCGGGTGAAGTTGAAGTAGCCCTTCTTGTCGATGGGGAGGACGGCGCCTTCGATCTTGTCCGCGAGGCCGCCGAAGTAGTAGTACCAGTTCGGCGCGTAGGCGAGCTGCGCGGCCATCTCGGCGATCAGCTTGCCGTTGTCGCGCACCTCCAGCTCCGCGAGTCGCCGGGCCTCACGCGCGACCAGATCCCCGAGCCGGCGGAGCAGGGCCCCGCGCTGGCTGGCGTTCAGGGCGGGCCAGGCGCCGTCGGTGAACGCCCGGTGCGCGGCCCGGACGGCACGATCGACGTCCGCGGCGTCGCCCCGCGCGACGAGCGCCCAGGGCTCACCGCGGTACGGGTCGTAGGACTCGAAGTACGCGCCGGACGCCGGGGCCACGAACTCGCCGTCGATGTAGTGCTGGGCCTTCTCCATGGTCGCCTCCGTTCGAGCGCGCGCTGGCGCGGCGTCAGCGGGCGACGGGGTCACGGAATCGCGGACGGCGGCCGGCGGCGAGGCGGCGATCGAGCGCCGGGTCCCGGCCGCTGCGCGCCGCCTGCACGCTGCGCAGAAACATGACTGGCATTCTCCGCGGCGCCGCCAAGGGGCGTCAAGGGATTTCTCGCACGGCCGTGATGCGTTGACGGGACGAAAATGATGCATCGGGGGCATGGCCGCCTCCGGGGCGCTCGCCCATACTGCTTCCCGAACGCGACGTCCAACATGTTGAACACCCCCAGACGCCCGCAAGTCCCGAGGCCATGAAGAGGCGCGCTCACGTCCCGGGCCGCGGTTACACGCGGACCGCGTCCCTCCTGGCCGCCCTCGTGGACCAGCCCGAGGGGATCACCGCATCGACCCTGGCGCAGCGCCTCGACATCCCGAAGAGCACCCTGTCGCTGATCCTCCGGCACTTCCTGGAGCTGGGGATCGTCGAGCGGGCGCACGAGCGTGCCGGCGTCGTGATCGGGCCGCAGCTCGTCAGGCTCGCGTTCCGGATCGTCTCGAACCTGCAGCTGCCCCGCGTGGCCCGGCCGCATCTCGAATGGCTCGCGCGCGAGACGCATGAGAACGTCTATCTCGGAGTGCAGAGCGGGCTCAAGGCCATCTACATCGACCGGATCGATGGGACGGAATCCGTTCGCGTCAACGTCGAGATCGGCGCGCCGCGCCCGCTGCATGCCACCGCCATCGGGAAGCTGATCCTCGCGTTCTCCCCGCCCTCCCTCCCGGAGGCCGTCCGGCGGGTGGAAGGGCTCCCGGCGATGACGCCACACACGATCACGGACCCGATCCGGCTGCGGCGCGAGCTGCAGGAGGTCCGGAGGCGGGGGTTCGCCACCAGCGACGGCGAGAACATCGACGGGATCTACGCGATCGCCGTACCGATCATCGTGCGCGGCCGGATCGTCGCCGGCATCTGCATCTCCGTGCCCGGGTCGCAGGGGCTGCGGCACCGGCCGCGCTGGGCCCCGAAGATGCTCAGGGCGGCCCAGCGCATCGGTCGAGACCTCGCGGGTCATCCCCAGCCGAACGGCTCGGCCCCGGGCCGGGGCGACTGGGGCCCGGCGGGGCGGAGACGGACCCGGGGCCTCGGCCGCCGGCGGGCGTCGGCGAGATCGGAGTCCCGGGGCGGCTGACTCGCCGCGAGCCATGGGGACGCCACCGATCCCGCACTCCACCGCGCCCGTCTTGGGATCCGAGCCGCAGCCGCGGCTGCCCATCGAGGGGCTCGTCGTCGCCGACCTGACCCAGAACGTCGCGGGCCCCTTCTGCACGCAGATCCTCGGCGACATGGGCGCCGAGGTCGTCAAGGTCGAGCGGGCGGGGCGGGGCGATGAGGCCCGGGCCTGGGGCCCGCCGTTCTGGGGCGGGGAGAGCGCGGCCTTCCTCGCCATGAACCGGAACAAGCGCAGCCTGGCCCTGGACCTCAAGCAGCCGGCCGGGATCGAGGTGCTGCGGCGGCTGATCGCGCGCGCCGACGTGTTCGTGCAGAGCCTGCGCCCCGGTGCCGTGCGCAAGCTGGGGCTCGACTACGCGGGCGCCGCGGCCCTGAACCCGCGGCTGGTGTACTGCTCCGTCACCGCCTTCGGCGCGCGTGGGCCCCTGCGCGACCAGCCGGGCTACGACCCGCTCTTGCAGGCCTACGGCGGGCTCATGTCGGTGAACGGCCACCCGGACCAGGAGCCGGCCCGTGTCGGCACCTCCATCGTCGACATGGGAACGGGCATGTGGGCGGCCCTTGGCATCGTGGCCGCGCTCCGGGAGCGAGACGCGACGGGGCGAGGCGTCGAGGTGACGACCGCCCTGTTCGACACCGCCCTCATGTGGATGTCCTACCACGCCATCGGGTACCTGGGCTCCGGCGAGCTCCCCCAGCGCTGCGGCTCCGGCTCCGCGATGATCGTGCCCTACCAGGCCTTCCCCGCCACCGACGGGCCGGTGATGATCGCCGCCGGCTCGGACGCGCTCTTCCGGCGGCTGGCCGCCGCGCTCGGGGCTCCCGAGCTCGCCGACGATCTCCGGTTCCGCGACAATCCCTCGCGCGTCCGGCACCGGGGGCCCCTGGTGGAGGCCCTCTCCGCGCGCACCCGGACCCATCGGAGCCCGGAGCTGGTGGAGCTGCTGCGACGCGCCGGGGTGCCGGCCGCGCCCGTCCTCGGCGTCGACGCGGTGATGGCGGAGCCCCAGACGCGGCAGAGCGGCGTGGTCGTGAGTACCCCGCATCCGCGGCTGCCGGACTACCGGAGCATCGCGCTGCCGATCGAGTGGGACCGGATGCGTCCGCCGGTGCGGCGCGTGCCGCCCGCCCTGGGAGAGCACACGGACGAGGTCCTCGCGTGGCTCGGCTACGACGGGAACGAGATCGCGCGCCTCCGCTGCGGGGACGCGTTCGCATGCAGCGAGGAGGCCCGGTAGCCGGCCGGGGGCACCATGACCGCGCGCCTGCCCTCTCACACGTCCGCGCGGCGGCACCCCGAGGAGGGCGTGGCCGGGATCTGCACGGGGAGGGCGACATGAAGGCAGCCGTCTACCACGACACGGCGGATATCCGGATCGAGGCCGTGCCCGATCCCATCCTGGCGGCGGGGGAGCTGATTCTCGAGGTCCACGCGGCGGGGATCTGCGGCACGGATGTCACCGAGTACCTGCGCGGGCCGATCCAGTACCCCATCCACTCCCGCCATCCTGTCACCGGCCACCTCGGCCCGATGATTCCGGGCCACGAGGTCGCGGGGCGGATCGTCGCCATGGGCGCCGGCGTGGACGGGTTCGAGGTCGGACAGGTGGTGGCGAGCGGCGCGGGAATCTCCTGCGGCACCTGCGAGCCGTGCGCGGCCGGCCAGACGAACCTCTGCGTCCACTACTGCACGGTGGGCCTGGAGCGACACGGCGGGCTCGCTCAGTTCTGCGCGGTTCCCGCCAGCACCTGCCTCAGCGGGGAGCCACTCGGGCTGGACGAGGAGACCGCGGCCCTGGCGCAGCCCATGGCCATCGCCGTGCACTCCATGCGCCGGGGCCGGCTGCGCCCGCAGGACGAAGCCGTGATCATCGGTGCCGGCGGCATCGGGGCGTTCCTGACCTATGCGGCGGCCGCGCTGGGCGCCAGGGTGACCGTCGTGGACGTGGTGCCAGAGCGCCTTAGGCTGGCGGCCGACCTGGGTGCGGCGGAGACGCTCCTCCCAACGTCCGATTCGCCGCTGGCGGAGCAGCTCCGCGACCGGGGTGTCCAGCCGGCAGTCGTGTACGAGGTCGTCGGCGGCGAGCGAACGGTGACCGGCGCGCTCGAGGCCGTCCTGCCAGGGGGCCGGGTGGTGCTCGTGGGCCTGCACGACGACCCCCGCAGCCTCGACCTGCGGCGCGTGACGACCGGCGAGATGGAGCTCGTCGGGACCAAGGCGCATGCATGCGGCGTGGACCTGCCGGAGGCCCTGCGGCTCCTGGGCTCCCGCCGCGGGCGCTGGACCGACATCGCCCCGACGATGCTCCCGCTCGAGCGGCTCGTCGAGGACGGCATCCTGCCCATCGCCGAGCGGCGAAGCGACCGCGTGAAGACCCTCATCGACCCGTGGGCGGCCGCCTCGCGCGGGAGGGCGCGCTGAGCGCCGATCCCCGCCGTGGGCCGGCGCCCCCGGTGCGCCTGCCGGGTATTAATGGTGCATCTGGCGCATTGCACGGGGCGGCGTCCGCACTCTAGATTGTTTTTGCACCAGATGTCCAATATATTGAACACCGCCCGGCGCCCGGAGGTTCTGGCGCCGTGAGCCACCGCGATCGCATCCCGGAGCGCAGCCGCATGCCATCGCCGCGAACCACCAGCGACCAGGCGGGAGGGACCCGATGGGGGAGCTGAGCCGAGACCAGCTCGTGGGCTTCTACCGCACGATGCGGACGATCCGGCGCTTCGAGCAGCGGGTCGTGGAGCTGATCAACCGCAACGAGATCCCCGGGGCCGCCCACGAGTACGTCGGCGAGGAGGCGGTGGCCACCGGCGTCTGCCATGCGCTGCGCCCCGACGACGTCATCACCTCGACACACCGTGGCCACGGCCACATCCTCGCGAAGGGCGGGGATCCGCGCCGGATGATGGCCGAGCTCATGGGCAAGACCGCCGGCTACAACCGCGGGCGCGGCGGCTCGATGCACATCGCCGACCTCGAGCTCGGGATCTTCGGCGCCAACGGCATCGTGGGCGCGGGCGCGCCGATCGCCTGCGGCGCCGCCATGGCCGCCAGGCTCAAGGGGCGCGACGGCGTGGCCGTCGCCTTCTTCGGGGATGGCGCCACCAACCAGGGTGCCCTGCTCGAGGCCCTCAACCTGGGCGCCATCTGGAAGCTGCCGGTCGTCTTCGTCTGCGAGAACAACGGCTACGCCATCACCGCCTCGATCCGGGAGATGTCGCCGCTCCAGCGCCTGGCCGACCGCGCCGCGGCCTTCGGCATGCCCGGCGACACCGTCGACGGCATGGACGTCCGGGCCGTCCACGAGGGGGCCCGTCGCGCCGTGGCGCGGGCCCGCTCGGGCGGCGGCCCGAGCTTCCTCGAGTGCCGGACCTACCGGTTCGTCGGTCACTTCACCGCGGAGAAGGCGCTCGGCATCAGGTACCGGTCGGACGAGGAGATCGAGGAGTGGCGGCAGCGGGACCCGCTCGTGACCTACCCCGCCTGGTTGCGCGAGCGGCAGATCTGCGACCCGGCGGAGGTGGACGAGGCGGTCGAGGCGGTGCTCGAGGACGCCGTCGCCTTCGCGCGACAGAGCCCGCTGCCCGCCGCCGAGGAGGCGCTTGACGGCATGTACGCGACGACCTACCCGGGCCTGCCCGCCCGAGGCTGGTGAGGGAGCGCGAGGACACCCCCATGCGCGAGCTGCGGTATCTCGAGGCGATGCGAGAGGGCCTCTTCGAGGAGATGCGGCGCGACTCCTCGGTGATCGTCCTCGGCGAGGATGTGCGCCACAGCGTCCGTGGCCTGACGAAGGGCATCATCGGCGAGTTCGGGCCCGCGCGGATCTACGACACCCCCATCTCGGAGGCCGCCTTCACCGGGCTGGCGACGGGCGCGGCGCTGGCGGGGATGCGGCCGGTGGTGGAGTACCAGATCAACGCCCTCCTCTTCGTGGCCTTCGACCAGCTCGTGGACCAGGCGCAGAAGCTCCGCTACATGATGGGCGGCCAGGGAACGATCCCCGTGACCTACGTGATCACGGCCTCGGGGGCGCGACGCGCGCTCGCGGGCCAGCACTCCGACCACCCCTACCCGCTGCTGCTCCACATGGGCATGAAGACCGTGATGCCGACGACGCCCGAGGACGCCAAGGGGCTCTTCAAGGCGGCGATCCGCGAGGACGATCCCGTCGTGGTCTTCTCGCCCGCTGCGCTCCTCGCGACCAAGGGGCCCGTGCCGGACGGCGACTATGTCACCCCCCTCGGGCGGGCGCGCGTCGCCCGCGCGGGCGCCGACCTCACCATCGTCGCCGTGGGCCCCCTCGTGCCGGAGGCCCTCGCCGCCGCCGAGACCCTGGCGCAGGAGGGCATCTCCGCCGAGGTCATCGATCCCCGGAGCCTCTTGCCGCTGGACGCCGAGACCCTGCTCGCCTCCGCGCGGAAGACCGGGCACGTCGTCCTCTTCGACGACTCCAACCGCACCTGCGGCTTCGCCGCCGAGCTCGCCGCGCTGTTCGCCGACCGGGCCTGGGAGGCGCTGCGGGCGCCGGTGCGGCGGATCACCCGCGCCGACGTCCCCGTGCCATTCAGCACGCCCCTCGAGAGCGTCGTGCTGCCCTCCCGCGAGCGGCTCCTCGAGGCGTGCCGCGGCTGTCTCGCCGGAGTCAAGGCGTGACCCTTCACGAGATCCGCATCCCGAAGCTCGGGATGGAGACGATCGACTGCGAGATCAAGAGCTGGCTCGTCAAGGTCGGCGACCACGTCGCGCCCGGCAGCGGGCTCCTCGAGGTCGAGACGGAGAAGGCCACCGTCGTCATCGAGGCCGAGGTCGGCGGCCGCGTCACCGAGCTCCGGCACCGCCCCTCCGAGCGCGTCGAGGTGGGCGCCGTCGTCGGCCTGATCGAGGCGGCGTAGCGCGCCCATGCCCGGCGAGAAGGCGGAGCTGCCGCCGCGCGCCACGCGGGGGCCCGGCGCGCCGGCCCAGCGCATGGCGCCGCGCGGCCTCGGACTCGCGACGGAGGACTGCGCGGCGATCGTCGCCGTGGTCGCGGGCATGGGTGGCCCGCGGGGCACCAGCCAACGGTCGGGACAGAACGGAGGCGCGTGATGGGGCTCCACACCTACGGCAGCATGAGCGTGGACTGGGAAGAGCGCGTGAACGTCGAGCGGCTCCGCCGGGAGCGCCTGGCGCGCGCGCAGGCGCAGCTCGAGGCCTCGGAGCTCGGCGGCCTCCTCTGCTTCGACATGTACAACATCCGCTACATCACCAGCACGCTCATCGGCACCTGGGCGCTCGACAAGCTGTCGCGCTTCTGCCTCCTGCCGCGGGGCGCCGAGCCCATCATGTGGGACTTCGGGTCAGCCGCGCGGCACCACGAGCTCCACTGCCCGTGGATGGGTGAGGGGCGCTCGCGCGCCGGCATCGCGCTGCTGCGCGGCGCCATGACGCCGGCGATGGGGCGGGCGGAGGACGTGGCGCGGAAGATCAAGCGCGAGCTCGAGATGCGGGGGCTCGACAAGGCCCCGCTCGGCGTGGACATGATGGAGCCGCCCGTCTTCTACGCGCTGCAGAAGGAGGGCATCACGGTCGTCGACGGCCAGCAGGTCATGCAGGCCGCCCGGCGCATCAAGACGCGGGACGAGATCACGCTGCTGAACACCTCCGCGGCGATGGTGGACGCCGCCTACGAGGAGCTCTACCGCGCCATGCGCCCCGGCGTCGCGGAGAACGAGCTGGTCGGGCTCGTGGCGAAGACGCTCCACGACCTGGGCTCGGAGGGCGTCGAGACCGTCAACGCCGTCAGCGGCGAGCGCTGCAACCCGCACCCGCACATCTTCTCGGACCGTGTCCTGCGCCCCGGCGATCCCGCCTACTTCGACATCTGCCATTCGTTCACGGGCTACCGGACGTGCTACTACCGCACCTTCGCGGTCGGCAGCGCCTCCGCCGCCATGGGCGACGCCTACACGCGCTGCCGCGAGGACCTGGACCGGGCCATCGCCATGATCAAGCCGGGCATCACCACCGCCGACATCGCCAGCATCTGGCCGCGCGCCCAGGAGTTCGGCTTCCCCAACGAGGAGTCGTGCTTCGGGCTCCAGTACGGCCACGGCGTGGGGCTCAACGGGTGGGAGCAGCCGGTGATCAGCCGCCTGGTCTCCCTGGA
>JACPIQ010000095.1 GCA_016188005.1 Candidatus Rokuibacteriota bacterium
CTGGCGCAGCTCGGCCGGGGACGCGCGGGCAAGGGCGTGCCGCCGAACATGGCCGCGCTCGGCGCGCTGGTCGCGCTCACGGACCTCGTGCCCCTGCCGGCCCTGGTCGAAACGGCGATGGCGCGGGTTCCCCGCGGAACGGAGGGGCCGAATCGGCAGGCGCTCGAGGCCGGCTATGCCGCTGCCAGGGGGACGAAATGACAACCGGGAGGGCGGGGACGATGCTGAGGCTCGGCGGCGTGCAGAGCGGGTACGGGTCCGTGCCCGTTCTCCGCGGCGTCAGCGTCGAGATCGGCAAAGGCCAGATCGCTGCGCTGCTGGGCGCCAACGGAGCCGGCAAGACGACGACCATGCGGACCATCATGGGTTTTCTGCGCCCGTCGGCTGGAGAGATCGACTTCGACGGCAGGTCGATCGCCGGGCTGCCCACCCCGCGCATCGTCCGGGCCGGACTCAGCCTGGTGCCCGAGCGCCGCGAGCTGTTCCCGCAGATGACCGTACGCGAGAACCTGGAGCTCGGGGCCTACAGTCGCCGGGACCGGCGAACCATCGGCGAGGACCTGGAGCGCGTGTATGGCTATTTCCCTGTCCTCAGAAACCGCCTGGGGCAGCTGGCGGGGACGCTATCGGGCGGGGAGCAGCAGATGCTGGCCATCAGCCGGGCCCTCATGACCTGCCCCCGGACGCTCCTCCTCGACGAGCCGTCGCTCGGGCTGTCACCGCGGATCGTTCAGGATATCTTCGACATCATTGCCCGACTCAACGGAGAGGGGCTGGCGATCCTCCTGGTGGAGCAGAACGCCGCGATGGCGCTGACCATTGCCGACTACGTGTACGTTCTCGACCGCGGGGTGGTCGCCTACGAGGGGCCGCCCGAGGAGTTCGCCGAAACGGACCTCGCCCTGGCGTACCTGGGGTGACGCTGAACCACAACAAGGCGGGCACGCTCATGACATCCACAGTCTGACGGATCGTCGTGATGCTGATCAGTTTCTGCATCGTCGTCCTCACCGGTGGGGGGCCCGCCGCCGCGGCCATCGCCAACGCGTGGCCGACGCCTTCGGCGGTCGATTGCAGATCCTGCATCCGGTGCTTTCGCCCGCGCGCGTCCAAGCGTTGCTAGCCCATCTCTGAAGGCGCTGCGCCGATCCGGCCTCCGCGACAGGGCCCCATGGGCTGATCGTGGGGGGGATCCGTTGTTGGCGGCCGGAGGCTGCAGCCGGGCCCGTTCTCGGGGACCGCGCCAGCCCTCGAACCGATCGCCGGCTCGGTCGCTCCTCGCTCAACGGTCAGCGGGTACGCCCCCTCGCCGCCTCGCATCTGCGCCCTCTCGAGCGGCCTGCGAGATGTTTCCGCAGCCTCCGGGCCGCGGCGGGGGGGAGAAGCCCGCGGCCCGGTTCCTGACCCCGGTCGGTTAGAATAAAGGCCTATGCGGGAGCCGGTGCGTGTCCGCTTTGCCCCCAGCCCCACGGGGCACCTGCACGTGGGAGGCGCCCGCACCGCGCTGTTCAACTGGGCCTTCGCGCGCCGGCACCAGGGGGTCTTCATCCTCAGGGTCGAGGACACGGACCGCTCGCGCTCCACGGAGGAGTACATCGAGTCGATCCTCGAGGCCCTCGCGTGGCTCGGGCTCGACTGGGGCGAGGGGCCGCCCACGGCGGGCTATCGCCAGACGGAGCGGCTGGAGATCTACAAGGCGCACGCCGATCGCCTGCTCGGCGAGGGCCGCGCCTATCGCTGCCGCTGCCCGGCCGACGTGCTGGACGCCCTCCGCCGTGAGGCGCAGGCTCGCGGCGAGACCTTTCGCTATCCGGGCACCTGCCGGGAGGCCGCCGTGCCGGCCTCGGAGCCGAGCGTCCTTCGCCTGCGCGTGCCGGCCGAGGGGCAGACCGTCGTGGAGGATGCCATCCACGGGCCCGTCACCTTCGACCACGCGCAGCTCGACGACTGGATCCTGGTGCGCAGCGACGGGACGCCCACCTACAACTTCTGCGTCGTGGTGGACGACGTGACGATGCAGATCACCCACGTCATCCGCGGCAACGACCACCTGTCGAACACGCCAAAGCAGATCCAGTGCTACGCGGCCCTGGGCTACCCGCTGCCGGTGTTCGCCCACATCCCGATGATCCTCGGCCCGGACAGGAGCCGTCTCAGCAAGCGCCACGGCGCCACCTCCGTCCAGGCCTTCCGCGACGCCGGGATCATGCCCGAGGCCATGCTCAACTACCTGGCCCGGCTCGGCTGGTCCCATGGCGATCAGGAGATCTTCTCCCGGGAGGACATCGCCCGGCACTTCGAGCTGGCGCAGGTGGGGCAGGCTGCGGCCATCTTCGATCGCGCCAAGCTCGAGTGGCTCTCCATGCACTGGATCAAGCAGGCGCCGCCCGAGCGGCTGGCGACGCAGCTCGCGCCGTTTCTCGAAAGGACCGGCCTGCCGGTGCCCCGGGACCGGGCCTGGCTCGGGCGCGTGGCGGAGACGCTCACGGAACGCTCCCACACGCTGGTGGAGATGGCCGAGAAGGCCGCCTTCTACTTGCGGCCGCCCGCGGCCTACGATCCGCAGGCCACGGCCCGCTTCTGGACCGCGGAGGCGCGCGAGCGCTACGCGCTTCTGATCAAGCGGCTCGAGGCCCAGGCCGACCTCGACCCGGCGACCGTCGAGGCGCTGTATCGGGAGCTGGCGGCGCAACTCGGGCTCAAGCTCGTGGACCTCGCTCAGCTCACTCGCATCGCCGTCACGGGCACGATGGTGAGCCCGCCCATCTTCCAGGTGGTGAGCCTCCTCGGTAAGGCCGAGACCCTCGCCCGCCTGAAGGCCGCCCAGTCGGCAACGCTCGAACGGGCGCCCCGATGAGCCCCGCAGGGGCGAAGAGGCCCCGACGCGAGACGAGGTCAGTGCCATTCAAGCGGGATGGTCAGAGCCCCGCAGGGGCGAAGAGGCCCCGACGCGAGACGAGGTCAGTGCCATTCAAGCGGGATGGTCAGAGCCCCGCAGGGGCGAGGAGGCAGCGTTGCGCGGGCGCCCCGTTGCGCCGGCGCCCCGATGAGCGCCGCAGGCGCGAAGAGGCCCAACCGCCACCCGACGTCTTCCACGTTCAAGCGAGACGATAGACACATGCGCTTGCTGCTGGCGCGCCACGGGCAGTCGGTCTCCAATGCGGTGCGCCGCTTCCAGGGGGTGCAGGACGTGCCGCTGTCCGAGATCGGCGTGCGCCAGGCGGAGGCCCTCGGCGTGGCCCTCGGGCGCCGCCGGGTGGCGGCGATCTACACGAGCCCGCTCCAGCGCGCCCGGCGGACAGCGGAGATCGCGGCCGCACGACTCGGCGCGCCTGTGGTGAGCGTGGAGGCGTTGCGCGAGCTGTCGCTCGGGGAGTGGGAGGGCCGCACCGTGGAGGAGATCCGGGCCTTGCCGGGTGATCCCTATGCCCGGTGGGTGCGGGACCCGGTGGCGGGGCTGCCACCGGGCGGCGAGCCCTTGCCGGATGTCCAGGCGCGCGTCGTCGGGGCCCTCGAGGCCATCGCGGCGGCCCACCCCAACGGCGACGACGTGCTGGTGGTCTGCCACGGCGGCGTTATCAGCGCCTTCCTCGCCCACTGCCTGGGGCTGTCGCTGTCGGCCATCTGGCGGGTCACCCTCTCCAACGGCTCGCTCACCGAGGTGGCGCCGCCGCGCGTCCTCTCGGTCAACGACACGACGCACCTCGCCGGCCGCGCAGCGGCGGGCGTGGCCGCGCTGAGCCCGTGAGCCGGCCGTGACATTGCTCGCGCTCTTCGGCGGCCTGGCCCTCCTCCTCTACGGCATGCAGCTCACCGGGGAGGGGCTCCAGCGCGCGGCGGGCGGCCACCTGCGCCACCTGCTCACCAGCCTGACGCGCACGCGGCTGGCGGCGGTGGGCTCGGGCGCCGTGGTGACGGCCCTCATCCAGTCCTCGTCCGCGACGACCCTCATGCTCATCGGGTTCGTCTCCGCGGGGCTGGTGTCCTTCCGCCAGTCGCTGGGCGTGATCCTCGGCGCCGACATCGGCACGACCGTCACGGTGCAGCTGCTCGCCTTCAACATCCAGGAGCTCGCGCTGCTCCTGGTGGGCGTGGGCTTCGCCATGTTCTTCTTCGCGCGCCGGGGCATGGCCAAGAACATCGGGCAGGCGATCCTCGGGTTCGGCTTCCTGTTCCTGGGCATGCGCGTGATGACCGAGGGCATCGCCCCGCTGGCCGGCCACGACCTCACGCGCCAGGTGCTCCTGGCCTTCGCGGCGAGCCCCGTCCTCGGGATCCTGGCCGGCGCCTTCCTGAGCGCCACCATGG
Source organism: Candidatus Rokuibacteriota bacterium (assembly GCA_016188005.1). Lineage (NCBI taxonomy): Bacteria > Candidatus Rokuibacteriota > Candidatus Rokuibacteriota bacterium. The sequence continues at coordinate 4,309 of JACPIQ010000095.1, forward strand.
CCTCCTCCGCCGCCACCATCGGGCTCACGCTCTCCCTGGCGACCCAGGGGCTGCTGGGGCTGGCCGGCGCCGTTCCCGTCGTCCTGGGGGCGAATATCGGGACCTGCGCCACCGCGCTGGCGGCGAGCCTCCGCACCTCGTCCGACGCGCGCCGCGTGGCGGCCGCGCACATCGCCTTCAAGGTGCTCGGGGTGGCGCTGGTCTTCCCGTTCGTCCATCCGCTGACGGGGCTGGTGGCCCAGACGGCCCAGGAGCCGGCCCGCCAGATCGCCAACGCCCACACGCTCTTCAACGTGGCGATCAGCGCGCTCTTCCTGCCCTTCGCCACCGTGGCCGCCCGCGCCATCATCGCGCTGGTGCCGGAGGAGGAGCGCGCCGACAACCCGTTCAAGACGCGCTACCTGGACGACCGGTACCTCGACCAGCCCTCGCTGGCCATCGGCCAGGCGACGCGCGAGGCCCTCCGCATGGGGGATGTGGCCCAGGCCATGCTCCGGGACGCCATGGCCGTGCTCCGGACGGACAACCAGGAGCTCCTCGAGGACGTCGAGCGGCGCGACGACCAGCTCGACTACCTGGAGCGGGAGATCAAGATCTTCCTCTCGCGCCTCGGCCGCGAGACCATGAGCCCCGACCTGGCCCAGAAGGAGATCGCGCTGATCACCTTCATCGGCAACCTGGAGAACATCGGCGACATCATCGACAAGAACCTGATGGAGCTGGCCCGGAAGAAGCTCTACCAGGGCCGCAAGTTCTCGGAGGCCGGGGAGGCCGAGCTGATCGAGTTCCACGCCCTCGTCTCCAAGAACCTCGAGCGCGCCATCGCCTGCTTCGCCGCCAACGACCGGAGCCTCGCCCAGGAGGTGCTGGACCAGCGGCCCGTCGTGCGCCAGCGGGAGCGGGAGATGCGGGAGTCGCACCTCACGCGGCTGCGTCGCGGGCTGGCCGAGTCGCTGGAGACCTCCGAGATCCACCTGGACGTGCTCACGAACCTCAAGCGCATCTCGTCGCACATCACGGCGCTGGTCTTTCCGATCCTGGAAGAGGTGTAGGGAGGGGCCATGCCTCAGCAGCGTCTCCGGGTTCTGTTCATGGCATCCGAGGTGGCGCCCTTCGCCAAGACCGGCGGGCTGGCCGAGGTGGCCGCGGCCCTGCCGCGGGCGCTACGCGCCCTGGGACACGACGTCCGCCTGCTCATGCCCAAGTACCGCGGGGTGGACGCGCACTGCGGGGACCTGCGCGTCGTGATCCCCCAGCTGCGCGTGCCCCTCGGTGACCGTGTGGCGGAGGGCGCCCTCTGGGAGGGGCGCACGCCCTCGGGCTTGCCCGTCTACTTCCTCGCGCACGACCACTACTACGACCGGGACGGCCTGTACGGGACCAACGACGGCGACTACTGGGACAACTGCGAGCGCTTCATCTTCTTCTGCCGCGGCGGGCTCGAGGCGCTGGGCGCTCTGGGCCGGGACACGGTCCAGGGCTGGCGGCCACAGCTCATCCACGTCAACGACTGGCAGACGGGCCTGGTCCCGGTCTACCTGCGCACGCTCTACCGCGACCATCCGGGGCTCGGGCGCGTCGCGACCCTGTTCACCATCCACAACCTCGCCTACCAGGGCGTGTTCTGGCACTACGACATGCCCATGACAGGGCTCGGCTGGGACCTCTTCACGCCGGCGGGCATCGAGTTCTACGGCAAGATCAACTTCCTCAAGGGGGGGCTCGTCTTCGCCGACCTGCTCACCACCGTCAGCCGGACCTACGCGCACGAGGTCCGGACGGCCGAGCTCGGCAATGGGCTCGAAGGGGTGCTGGAGGAGCGCAGTCAGGACCTCCACGGCGTGATCAACGGCATCGACTACGAGGAGTGGAACCCGGAGAAGGACGCGGCCCTGGTCAGGCGCTACTCGGTCTCCGACCTCGAGGGCCGGGCCGCCTGCCGGGCGGCGCTCTGCCGGGAGCTCGGGCTCGCCGGAGGGCCAGGGCTCCTCCTCGGCATGGTGACGCGGCTCGCCGACCAGAAAGGGCTCGACCTCACGCTCGAGGCACTGCCGGAGCTTCTCGCGGCGGGCGCTTCGCTGGCCCTGCTGGGGTCCGGCGCCCCGCACCTCGAGGAGGCTTTCACCCAGGCCGCGGCCCAGCACCCGGGACGCGTGGCCGTGAGGATCGGCTTCGACGACGACCTGGCGCGGCGCATCTATGCCGGCGTGGACTGCTTCCTGATGCCGTCCCGGTACGAGCCGTGCGGGCTCGGCCAGCTCATCGCCCTGCGGTACGGCGCCGTGCCGATCGTCCGGCGCACCGGCGGACTGGCGGACACGGTGCGGGCCTTCGATCCGGCCCGCCGCCTCGGCACGGGTTTCCTGTTCGACGGCTTCACGGCGGAGGATCTGGTCGATGCCGTGAGGCGAGCGGACGCGGTCCACCGAGACCCAGCGCTCTGGGGCGGGCTCGTGCGACATGCCATGGCCGAGGACTTCTCGTGGGATGCCTCGGCTCGCGACTACGTGACGCTGTACCGCAAGGCGCTCCGGGCCCGCCCGCCCCGGGCCTGACCCCGCGCAGGGAGGCTCCATGAAGAAGATCGAGGCCATCATCAAGCCGTTCAAGCTGGACGACGTCAAGGAAGCCCTGACCGAGCTCGGCGTGGTCGGGATGACGGTCACCGAGGTGCGCGGGTTCGGCCGCCAGAAGGGGCACACCGAGCTCTACCGCGGGTCGGAGTACACCATCGACTTCCTGCCGAAGGTCAAGGTCGAGGTGGTGGTGCCCGACGACCTCGTGGACAAGATCGTGTCGGTGATCTGCGCGGCGGCCAAGACCGGCTCCATCGGCGACGGCAAGGTGTTCGTGCTCCCGCTGGGCGAGGCGATACGGATCCGCACCGGCGAGACCGGGCAATCCGCCATCTGAGCCAGCCCGCCGCGGCAGGCCCCGCGTCCCCCCGCGCGGGCGCGACCGGGATGAGCGGGCTGCTGGCGGCGGCCCCGGGCGATCCCGGGGCGCTGCGGCAGCTCCGACGGCTGGGCTTCGCCGATCCGGCGGGGGCGCTCGCCAACCTCCACGCGCTGGCGCCGACGCCCTTCGAGGGTGAGGCCCTGGGGCCGTTCCTGCCGCGGCTCATGAGTGCGCTCGCGGCGGCGCCGGATCCCGACATGGCGCTCAACAACCTGGAGCGCCTGGCCGCCCACAGCGAGCGCGCCGCCCTCTTCCGGCTCCTCGACGCCCACCCCGGAGCCATCCACCTCCTCGCCCGCCTCGGGGGCACCAGCCAGTTCCTCGCCGACACGCTGCGCCGGTATCCGCATCTCTTCCCCTGGCTGCTCGAGCCGTGGACCATGCGCCAGTGGCTCCGGGACGAGCTCGAGGAGGAGCTCCGGCAGAGCACCGCCGCCTTCTCTCGCCCCGAGGCGCGCTGGAACGCGCTCCGCCGCTTCAAGTACCGCCAGCTCCTGCGGATCGGCTGCCGTGACATCCTGGGCGATGCCGACCTCACCGTCACGACGGAGGAGCTCTCCCGGCTCGCGGACGTGTGCCTCGAGACGGCGCGGCGCTGGGCCGAAGACGAGCTCCGTCCCCTCTACGGCGCGCCCCTGGGACCGGACGGCGCGCCCACGGGACTGGCCGTCATCGGCATGGGCAAGCTGGGCGGGGACGAGCTGAACTACTCCTCCGACATCGACCTCATCTTCGTCTACGGCGAGGATGGCGAGACCCAGGGGGGCTCGGCCGGCCGGGTGCCCAACGACCGGTACTTCACGGAGGCGACGCGCGCCATCGTCGGCGCCATCGAGTCGGTGACCGACGAGGGGCATGCCTTCCGCGTGGACCTGCGGCTCCGCCCCGAGGGGCGCTCCGGCGCCCTCATCCTCTCGCTCCAGGGGTACCGGACGTACTTCGCCGAGCGCGCCGAGACCTGGGAGCGGCAGGCGCTCATCAAGGCGCGCCTCTGCGCGGGCGACGAGGCGGTGGCCGCCCGCTTCTTCGAGCTGGCCCGGCCCTTCGTCTTCCGGCCCGGCGTCGACCCCGGCATCGTCGCGGAGATCCGGCGGATGAAGCAGGAGATCGACCGCTCGCAGCGGGCCAGGGGCAGCGAGCGCCGGAACGTGAAGCTGGGCGCCGGCGGCATCCGGGAGATCGAGTTCCTGGTCCAGGCCCTCCAGCTGCTCTACGCGGGGGACGATCCGTGGCTGCGCGAGCGGAACAGCCTGCGGGCCATCTTCCGGCTGACGGAGCGCGGCTACCTCTCGCCCGCCCTCGGCCGGCTCCTGGGCGAGGCCCTCGTCTACCTGCGTACCGTCGAGCACCGGCTGCAGATCCTCCACGAGTTCCAGACCCACAGCCTGCCCGAGGAGGCGCGAGCGCTCGGGCTCCTGGCGCGCCGCATGGGCGTGACGCTGCCGCCGCAGGCCGCGCGCCGCCGCTTCCAGGCCGACTACCGGCGTGTCACGCGCGGCGTGCACGCGGCGTTCCGGGAGTTCTTCGACAGCCGTCCGGCCCGGGGCCGGGCCGAACCGCCGCGCGTGCCCACCTTCACCGCGCTCAAGGCCACGGGCTTCGCCGACCCCGATCGCGCCCGCCAGAACCTCCGGCTCGTGCTCGAGGGACGCCCGCTCCTGCCGTATCCGGCGCGCGCCCGGGCGGCCCTCTGGCGCATGTTCCCGGTGCTGCTCGACGCCCTCTGGCAGAGCCCGGATCCCGACGAGGCGCTGAACCAGTTCGAGCGCTTCGTGGCCGCCGCCGGGCCCCGCACGGCCTACCTCGCCCTCCTGGCCGAGCGCCCCGATCTCCTGGCCAACCTCGTGAAGCTCTGTGCCCGCGGTGAGCTCCTCACGCAGATGCTGCTGTCGCAGCCCGAGCTCCTCAGCGGCCTCGCCGATCCGGCGACCTTCGCTCCGTCCCGGGGCAAGGCGGCCTGCCGGGCGGTGCTGGCGGGAGCCTTGGCGCCACGGCTCTCCCCGAGCGAGCGCAAGGACCGGCTGCGGCGGCTCAAGCAGGCCGAGGAGCTGCGCATCACGTGGCGGATGCTCCTGCGCGTGACGGACGCCGAGCGCTTCTCGGCCGAGATGACGGCGCTGGCCGAGGCCGCGCTCTCCACGGCGTGGCTGCTGGCGCTCGAGCAGGTGGCCGCGCGGCATGGTGTGCCGCGCGACGCTGACGGGCGCTTCATCCCCGCGGTGATCGTTGGGCTCGGGAAATTCGGCGGACGCGAGCTTGCCACCGGATCGGACCTGGACCTCTTCCTGGTCTACGAGGGGCCGGGGCAGACCGACGGCCCCGACAGCGTCGAGGCCCACGTCTTCTACGATCGGGCGGTGGAGGTCCTCTCGGGTCTTCTGGGCGACATCACAGCCTCCGGCCTCGTCTTCCCCGTGGACCTGCGCCTGCGCCCGGGCTCCAAGGGCTCCGGCTTCGCCTCGAGCCTCGACGCCATGGCGCAGTATTACCGCGAGTGGGCGGATCCCTGGGAGCGCCAGACGCTGACGCGGGCGCGACTCTGCACGGGCGACGCGCGAGTGGGCCGGCGGGTGAGACGGCTCCTCCGGGCGCTCCTCTACGGGACGCTGGCAGCGCCGCCGGACCTCAAGGAGATGCGGCTGCTCAGGGAGCGCATGGAGAAGGAGCTCGGCAAGGAGACGCCCGGGCTGTTCCACGTCAAGTTCGGGCGGGGCGGACTCGTGGACGTGGAGTTCATCACCCAGGCCATCCAGCTCGCGAGTGGGGCCCGGTATCCGGCCATCCGCCGCCCGAACACGCTCCAGGCCATCCGCGCCATGGGTGAGATCGGGCTCCTGTCGCGGGAGGACGCGGCGACCCTGGCGGAGCAGTACCGCTTCCTCCGCCGCGTCTCGGGGGGCTTGCGGCTCTTCGGGACGCGCCCTGCCGATGTCCTCGAGCTGGCAGGGCCCATCCCCGGGCGGCTCGCCCGGAGCCTCGACTACCCTTCGCGCCGGGAGTTCCTGGACGACTACCGGCGGCGCACGGCCTGGGTGCGCGCGCTCTACGACCGCGTGGTGCCGCCGTGAGCGAGCCATGACGCTCGCGCTGGCCCTGCTCCTGCCGCTGCTCGGGCTCGCGCTCTGGGTGTTCGTCCGGCTCCGACCCCGGGGCGGCCCGGCGAGGGCCGTGCGCGCCTACAATGTCGGCGTCCTCCTCGTGGCCGTGGCGAGCTGCGCCTGGACGGCCGCGCACTTCTACTGGACCACGGGGCAGAGCGTCGATCACGCCTGGTGGCCCGTCCTGGCTGCGCTGGCCTCGCTGCTCGTCGTGTCAGGGGTGCTCGTGGCCGGCGCGCTGGTCAGGAACCTCCTGCTGTTCCGCGGGACGCGGCGCCCCTGAGTCCCCGGGCACGCCGCCCGTGGCAGGCCAGGCGCGACGGTCCGTGGTGGGTCACTTTGAATAAGACGAGCGTCTCCCGTGATACCCTTCGAGGTCCATGAGTCGATTGAAATCTCGAAGTTCGGATGATGGAAGGGACATCGCGCCGCAAGAATGGCTGCCCGTGTGGGTTGCCCGGGATCTGGAATTTGACGATGCAGAACACAACGAACTGATTGCGAAACACAAATCGCTTTCAGCTGCAGACTTTGTACGGATCGGCAAGTGGAAGGATGCAGTGAAAACAGAGGGTAGGTGGAAGGCCAACGTTGCATCGGTGGCCTATCGAATCTGGATGCTGGCGGCTTCGGAATTGCCAGAATGCCCGGAAGAGAGTCGGGTAGTAGACTTTGCGCATGGTGGACAAGGCGCTCTTCAGCTACGGTAAGCGGACTCTTCCATTCTCGAACTGACCCACTACCCGACGGTCCGCGGGTGGATGCGGTCTCAAGGCGACGGCTCGCCGGAACGTCGAGGATGGGAGGCAGATTGCCCTCTGAACTGACCTCGGGTACCTTCGGGACGTGCCGACGGCGCTGCGGCTGGGTCCGTACCGGTTCTTTTTCTACGCAGGCGATCGCGACGAGCCCCCACACGTACACGTGGAGCGAGAGGACAACGTAGCCAAGCTCTGGCTCGATCCGGTACGCCTTCAGGCCAGCGGAGGATTTGGGCGCGCAGAAGTCCAGCGCATCGAGCGGCTGGTAGAGCGGAATCGAGCGCGCCTACTCAGGAGCTGGGATGACTACTTCAACGACTGAGACCCTTCCCGCACGGGCGCGGACTGTCGCCGTGACAGAGGACGCGCTGACCGTTGATCTGGCGGACGGACGCACGGTGACCGTCCCGATCGGCTGGTATCCACGGCTGCTCCACGGCACGCGGCGGCAACGGAGCCACTGGCGCTTGGTAGGGGGAGGCCTGGGGATTCACTGGCCTGATCTGGACGAGGACGTGAGCGTCGAGGACCTGCTCGCCGGGAGGCCCTCGGGGGAGAGCCAGCGCTCGCTGAAGCGCTGGCTCGACGCCCGCGCATCGAAGCGAACGCAGAAGCGCGGGCAGCGGCAGACGCGCGGAGTGCGCCGCAGCTGAGGCGGGCCCGTAGGCTCGCGAAGCTCCTCCCGTGACCGAGCGCTTCTTCGTGCTGGACGGCCCCGGCTTTCTCTACCGCGCTTATCACGCGCTGCCCTTCCTCTCCACCTCGAAGGGCCAGCCCTGCCACGCCGTGTTCGGCATGTCCACCATGCTCTGGAAGCTCCTGCGCGAGGAGAGCCCCGACTACTTCCTGGTGGCGTGGGACCCACCCGGCCCGACCTTCCGCGAGGAGCGCTTCGCCGCCTACAAGGGGACGCGCCCCGCCATGCCCGACGATCTCCGCAGCCAGATCCCGCAGGTCAAGGCGCTCTTCGAGGCGCTCCGGTTGCCGCTCGTGGAAGCGGCGGGTTTCGAGGCCGACGATGTCCTGGGCAGTGTCGTCGCGCGCACGGAGGCGTTGCCGGTGGAGGTGGTGCTCGTCACGGGCGACAAGGACATGCTCCAGCTGGTGGGCCCGCGCGTGCGGGTGCTCTCGCCCGGGCCCCGCGGCGAGCGCGTGCTGCTCGACGAGGGGCAGGTGAAGGAGAAGTGGGGCGTGGCGCCGGCACAGATCCCCGATCTCCTCGCCCTCATGGGCGACAGCATCGACAATATCCCGGGTGTCCCGGGGGTGGGGCAGAAGACGGCTGTCCGTCTGATCGGCCAGTTCGGAAGTGTCGAGCGGCTCTACGACAACCTGACGCTGGTGGCGGGCAGGCTGCGCGAGGTCCTGGCGGCGAGCCGCCAGCAGGCGCTGCTCTCGCGCGAGCTGGCCACCGTGCACACGGCGGTGCCGCTGCCGGAGGATCTCTCCTCGTTCCGGCGCCAGGAGCCTGACTGGGAGCGGCTCCGCGCGCTCTGGCGGGAACTGGAGTTCCACGCCCTGCTCCGCCAGCTGCCGGCGGAGGCCGCGGCCGGCGTCGAGGAGGAGGAGCCAGGGCTGGCATCGGCAGAGGCCCTCGCGGACTACCTCGCCCGGGTGCCCGCCGGCGAGGCCCTAGCCGTGGACTGGGTCGGGCAGGGGGGGCCGCCTGATCCCGAGGTGACGGCGCTGGGGCTTTACCATCCGGCGGCGGGCGGAGCGCGTCTCGCCCTCGACGCTCCGCCCGATCTGGGCGGCCGTGCCCTCGTCGGTCATGATCTCAAGCCGGTCGTCGAGTGGTGGCTCAGCCGCGGGGCCGCGCCGCCAGCCATCGAGGACACCGCCGTCGCCGCCTATCTCCTCAACCCCGCGCGCACCAACTACCGGTTCGAGGAGGTCTGCGCCGAGATCGTCGGTGAGGGCCCGGGGCTCGCCGCGGCCGGCGCTCGCGCGGCCTGGGTCTGGCGGCTCTGGGAGCGGGAGCGGGCGGCCCTGGACGCGGCGGGCCTGCGCGTGCTCTACGAGGAGATCGAGCGGCCGCTGGTGCCCGTCCTCGCCGCCATGGAGCGCCACGGGATCGGCGTGGACCCGGAGCGGCTCACTGAGTTCTCCAAGGAGCTCGAGCGGAGCCTGGAGGCGCTCACCCGGGAGATCCACGCGCTGGCCGGGGAGGAGTTCAACCTCTCGTCGCCGAAGCAACTCGCCGCGATCCTCTTCGAGAAGCTCAAGCTGCCGCCGGTCAGGAAGACCAAGACCGGCTATTCCACCGACGCCGATGTGCTGGAGAAGCTGGCCTTGGCGCACCCGCTGCCGGCAAAGCTCATCGAGCACCGGATCCTCGCCAAGCTCAAGTCCACCTACGCGGATGCGCTCCCGACCCTGATCAATCACCGCACCGGCCGCATCCACACGTCGTTCAACCAGCTCGTGGCGGCCACGGGGAGATTGTCGTGCCTTCCGGCGGGAAGCCTCGTGAACACTCAGCGCGGGCTGGTAGGGATAGAGGAGATCTGCCCGGGTGATCTCGTGCGCACCGCCCAGGGACCACGACGGGTTCTGGCCTGGGAGCGGACTGGCGTCAAGCCGGTTGTCGCCATACACCTGTCAAGCGGAGTCATCCTGCGGTGTAGCCCGAACCATACGGTCCGAAGTCGGGGCGAGTGGAGAGAAGCCTCCCTTCTCGAGGTCGGCGATCCGGTCTACATGACATTCCGGGAGGGGTTGTTCGGTTCGCGCACAGAACTGAATGTGGAGATGACCGCCGCCTACAGGACGCGCAAGACGCCAGGCATGCCGGTGGAGTGGTCTGTCGGACTCGCTGAGCTGGTCGGCTACGCAATGGCGGATGGGCACATTGCTCATAGCAACTACAATGGGAAGCCTGCCAAGCTCATCCTGGCCTTCGGCTGGCATGAAGGGGAACTGGTTCGGCACTTCAGCCGGGCAATCGTCCAGCTCTTCAACAAGTCTCCGAAGTACCGGGTGACTCGCACGTGTCCGGTCCTCGAGGTGTCCGGCGTGGACATCTGCGGGATGTTCGAGCAAGTCGGGGCTGGCGGGTCATCGAGGGTGATTCAGGTGCCGCCCTCCCTCTTCCGTGCCCCAGTGTCCATCGTGGCCGCATTCCTCAGGGGCTACTTCGAGGGAGATGGCACCGCGTCGAGCACCCTGTCAGTGAGATCCGTGTCGCGTGACATGCTGGAGGGAGTGCATCACCTGCTTGGGCTCTTCGGCATCCCCTCGGTCGTGCGAGATGGTGCCCCGGACCCGAGAGGCTACGCGCCCAGGCACACACTCTTCGTGGTCGGCGACCGCTCGAAGCGGGCGTTTCTTAGCCGCATCGGCTTCATCTCCCCGCGAAAGAGGTCTCAGCTTGAGGCACAGGTGGCTCGCCAGTCGGTCAAGAGCACCGCCGAGGTGCTGACCCTGCCGGAGCCCGCTGAGATGCTCAGGCTAAAGAGCCCTCTCTACGATGCTGGTCGCCAGGCGGGTGCCCACGGTCTCCAGGCGTTGTACGTGTTCATGCATAGGTTTGTCGCCGGACAGTCCACCTGCACCCTGCCGCGTGCGGAGTGGATCGCAGACACACTCCGCGCAACCGGCGCGGAGATGCCATCGTTCCTCGGTGAGGCCGTGGCGGGTCAGTACTTCGAGGTGAAGGTGGCGGCGATCCAATGGGAGCCCAGTGTTCCCATGTTCGACATCGCCGTCGAGGGAGAGGAGTACGTTGCGGACGGGATAGTCGTCCACAATTCGTCGGCGCCAAACCTGCAGAACATTCCCATCCGCACCGAGCTCGGCCGGCGGATCCGCGCGGCCTTCGTCCCGGAGCCGGGCTGGCGCTTCGTGGCGGCTGACTACTCGCAGATCGAGCTGCGCATCCTGGCCCATGTCTCCGGCGAGGAGAGCCTCGTCGAGGCCTTCCGCCGGGGCGAGGACATCCACCGGCGCACGGCCTCCGAGGTCTTCGGCGTGCCGCTGGCGGCCGTGACGCAGGAGCAGCGCGACGCGGCGAAGACGACGAACTTCTCGGTGATCTACGGCGTCACGGCCTTCGGGCTGTCCCGGGGCCTGGCCATCTCCCAGCAGGAGGCGCAGGAGTTCCTCGACCGCTTCTTCGCCCGCCACCCGAGGGTCAAGGCCTACCTCGAGCGCACCGTCGCCGAGGGGCGCGAGCAGGGCTGGGTCGCCACCCTCACCGGCCGGCGCCGCTGGCTACCCGAGATCAGGAGCGGCAACCCCAACCTGCGCGGCTTCGCCGAGCGCATGGCGACCAATGCCCCCATCCAGGGCACCGCCGCCGACCTGATCAAGACCGCCATGGTCAGGCTCCACCGCGAGCTGGGCGCGCGCGGGCTCGAGAGTCGCATGCTGCTCCAGGTGCATGACGAGCTACTCTTCGAGGCGCCGGAGGCCGAGGTCCTGCCACTGGAGGCGCTTGCCGCCGAGGTGATGGAGTCCGCCATGACGCTGTCCGTCCCGCTCCGGGTGGACATCAAGGCGGGCACCGACTGGGCCCAGGTATGAGGACCTTCCTGCTGGCGGGGCTCACGGGGAGCATCGGCACCGGCAAGAGCACGGTGAGCGTCATGTTCGCGCAGCTCGGCTGCAAGGTGATCGATGCCGATGTCCTGGCCCGCGAGGCGGTGGCTCCCGGCCAGCCTGCCTATGCAGCCATCGTGGCCGAGTTCGGTCGCGCGGTCGTGCAGCCGGACGGCTACCTCGACCGCAAGCGCATCGGCGCCGTCGTGTTCGCCGATCCGGAGCGACGGAAGCGGCTGGAGGGCATCGTCCACCCCGCCGTGCGCGCCCGTCAGGAACGCCTCCTCCGCGCGCTGGAGGAGGAGCGGTACGAGGGCGTGGTGATCTGGGACGTGCCGCTCCTGTTCGAGGTCGGCGCGGCCGCCAGCATGGACCGGGTCGTCGTCGTCTTCGCCGACGAGGCGACCCAGCTCGAGCGGCTCATGGCGCGCGACTGGATGCCCGAGGCCGATGCCCGCGCCCGGATCGGCAGCCAGATGCCCGTGGCCGACAAGGCCAGGCGAGCCCACTACGTGATCGACAACTCCGGGAGCCGGGCCGACACCGAGGCCCAGGTGCGCCAGGTCCACCGCGCCCTCCTCAACGACCTCCGCGCCATGCGCGCCCGCGCGTGACGCCACGGCGGAACGCCCGCGCCACGGCGCGCCCCGCCGGCGCGGGGCGACCGACCACGGGGCGCCGGCGCGCGCTGGGCCAGCACTTCCTCCGTGACGAGGGCGTGGCGCGGCGGATCGTGGAACTCTTGCGGCCCGGCCTGTCGGATCTCGTGGTCGAGATCGGGGCGGGGGAGGGGGCGCTGACCGGGCTGCTGGCCGTCGCCGCCGGCCGCCTGGTGGCGCTGGAGGTCGACCGCGCGCTCGCGGCCAGGCTTCGCGAGCGTTTCCAGGGCGCGCCGCACGTGGAGATCCTGGAGGCTGACGCCATCCGCCACGACTACACGGGGCTGCCAGGGCTCAGGCCGGACCCGGCGGGGCGGGTGCTCGTACTGGGCAACCTGCCGTACAGCGTTGGCACGGCCATCCTGGCCGCGCTGCTCACGGCCGGGCCAGCCGTCGCCCGCGCGGCGCCCATGGAAATGGCCCTCATGCTCCAGCGCGAGGTGGCCGAGCGCGTGGCCGCCGCGCCAGGCAGCCGGGCCTATGGCAGCCTCTCGGTGCTGAGCCAGCTGGCGGCCGAGGTGCGCCTGGCCTTCTCCGTGCCGCCCGGAGCCTTCCGCCCGCCGCCCCAGGTGGACTCGGCGGTGATCCAGGTGCGCGTCCTCGCGGAGCCGCCGGTCGCCGTCGCCGATCGGGAGCGCTTCCGCGCCGTGGTGCTGGCGGCCTTCTCCCAGCGCCGGAAGACCCTGGCCAATGCGCTGGGCTCGGGGCTCAGGCTGCCGGTAGGGCGGCTGAGGGAGGTCCTCGTCGCCACCGGCATCGACCCCACCCGCCGCGCCGAGACGCTCAGCCTCGCCGACTTCGCCCGCCTCGCCGCGGCGCTGCCCGGCCCCTGAGCGGCCCTCGCCGCGCCTGATCCACGGCAGGAGGGGGATGCGCCCTTCCCCCGTCGCCGTCTGCCGAAGACCCACCGGCGCTGACCCGGCCGTAGGCCACCGGTCCCTGACCCGGCCCCGGGGCTACATCGGCCGGAAGGTGCGGTTCCAGTAGTCCCGGTTCTTGACGTCCACCTTGATCTTCTTCACTTCCTCGATGAACTCGGCCATGATCTCGGCCTTCTTCTGGATGATGCGCTTGCCCTTCTCCGCGGAGGCGGTGAAGGGGTTGCCGGGGCGGCCGATGAGGCCGGTGTCGCTGTACTCCTGGTGGTCCATGGGCACCCAGGCCACGTCGAGACCGTTCATGGTGAGATAGGGCGAGCCATTGGCCTTGGTGAACTTGTCGCTCACTTCGGTGATCCACTTCGGCGGATGGGTCCAGTCCTTGTCCGTCCGGTCGAGGTGCACGATCTTCTTGCCGTACAGCCGCTCGAAGTACAGGCACTCGGCGGTCTCCACCTCGCTGCCGTGCCAGCCGGGCGCCTCCTCGGGCGGGTTCTCGATGAGCCCGGTGCCCTTGAGGAGCCCCGGCGCCGCCTCGGCGTCGTTGCGGTAGCAGCAGATGAAGGCGTCGGTCTCGTAGCGCAGTGCCCGCAGGGCCGGGTCCACCGCCTTCATGTTGGAGGTGTGCCCGGTGGCGAAGACCAGCTTGTTGAAGCCGTTGTGGATGAGGGAGCGGCCGACCTCGTACAGGACGTTCTGATAGGTCGCGGCGCTGAGCGTGACCGTCCCCGACGCCATGCCCGCCGGATGGAGATGCTGCGGCGAGTACCCGAACGGGATGAGCTGGTAGTAGGGGACGCTGGCCAGCTCTGCGGCGAGCATGCAGGGCAGCTCGGTGGCGATGCTGTCCGTGCACACCGGCAGGTGCCGCCCGTGCTGCTCCGTGCTCCCCAGCGGGATGAGCACGACGTCCGTCTCCTCCAGCCACTCCCTCACGTCCAGGTAGCCGCACCGGAACAGGTTGTGGATCTTCTCCTTCTTGACCTCGCCCTTCTCCTGCCATTCCATGCTGGGCCTCCGGGTGTCGAGAGATTCACGGACCTCGGCGTCGACGATGTCCCGCAACGTGTGTCGAGTCGGGGACTCTTGGGCCCGCGCGCGGGTGGCCAGGATAGCACGCCGCGGCGCGCGGCAGGAGCCTCGAGACACGTCGTGGGGGTGCCGGCCGCTGTCAGCGCGGAATGCGGATGGCGCCTTCGTCGTAGTTGCCCTGTTCGGCCCGCAGATGGCAGGCCGGACAGTTCGCCTTGCTGCCGACCGCCTTCCGCTGCCAGGCGTCGGGCGGCACCTCGCCGGCGTTGTGCTTCCTGAGGAACCGGCCCGTCTCGGTAATCCGCAGCGGCGTGCGGTCGCCCGGGATGCTGGCCATGAACTTGCCGCCCTCGCGGGTGCGGGTGACGTCGCCGGCATGGCCGGTGAGGTAGGTGACAATGGCCTGGCGGGTCGCCGCCGGCAGGGTGGCCTTCTCGCCGAAATGGTCGTCGAGGCCGTTCATGAGCGCCACCCACGAGCGCCGGGGCAGCATCTGCGGCGCGAAGGGCATGTGGCAGTCGCCGCATTCCTTTCGCACCAGCGGGTCGGTGACCGGCGGCAGCGGCTCGCCGGCCCCGGCCTGCCCCGGGGCGACGAAGGCGGTGAGGGCAGCAGTAAGGATGGCGGCAACGGCAAGAGCGATCGTGCGCATTGGCGTGGTCTCCTTCACTGGCTCAGCATGTAGGCGAGGAAGTCGCCCTTCTCCCTGGGCGTGCACTCGCGTCCCAGCACGCTCTGGCAATTGCGGCTGAACCACTTGTTGACCTTCTCGGGATCGGTGTAGCGGTGGGCCACCTTTGAGACGGCCATCGGCTCGATCGGCTTGCCGGCGCGCGTCTGGCCGGACGTCTGCGGGGTGGCGCCGTGGCAGGTGTCGCACGCCGGCGTATCCGGCTTGCCGCCGCCGGGCCGGGCCTTGTAGAAGGCGGCGCCGCGCGCGGCCGAGAAGCCGGCGAAGCCGGGATCGGCGGCGCGGGCCTGGGCTGCAAGGTCGGCCACGATGCGCTCGCGCGGGCCTTCGGCCCTCGCCGGCACGCTGCCGAGCAGCAGGAACAGGGACAGGGACAGGGACAGGCAGCGGGCGAGGGTCGTCGTCATCGCTCTGTCACTCCTTGAGGGATCGCGATCTTCGGGCCGTGGAAGCCGCCGGTGTCGGCGTCGCGGTGGCAGGCATTGCAGTTGCCGGAGCTGCGCACGGCCTTGCTCCTGAACACGGCCGGCGCGATGTCGGCGTGCGTGCGCTTCCAGTAGGGGGTGGCGGTGATGCGCAGCGGCTCGGCCGGCGAGCCGTGGCGGAACCCGTTGGCCGCCTTGGTGTCCCAGCTCTCGGCGGCGTAGGCCTGCAGGAACGCGCCGATGTCGGCGGCGGTGGCGGCCGGCAGGCGGGCGTCCTCGCCGAAATGGTCGGCCAGTCCCGCCATCATCGTCTTCCACGAGGCCGCCGGCAGCAGGCTGGGGTGGTAGGCAGGATGGCAGTCGCCGCACTCCTTGGTGTAGGCGACGTGGCGCGGCATATCGGGGACGCCCCTGGGCGGCAGGGCGGCCAGCGCGCTCAGTCCGCCGCTGCTGACGGCGGCGATGGCGGCGACGCTCAACGCCCCCAGCCACGGGCGGGCCGACTCGAAACGCGGCGGAGGTGCCTCCCCCGGCAGGCGCTTGAAGCCCGTCACCATGGCCCGCGCGAGGTTCTGGCGCTCCACCACGCTGCTGACGGCGACGCCGGCCACATGCAGGCCTACCAGGGTGATCAGGGCAGCAGCGAGGCCTGCGTGGAGACTCTGGAAGGCGCGGCCGGCGGCATAGGAGACGACCCCCGCCAGGGGCCCGTGCTTCTCGACCCCGCCGAAGGCGACGAGGCCGCTGAGCAGCAGCGCGGCGACCGTCCCCAGGAGGGTGTAGATCATCATGGCGCCGGCCGGGTTGTGGCCGAGATGGTGCGGCGGGCGCCCCCGCGCCAGATCCCTGAGGTAGGCCACCGCCGCCCGCGGGCGGAGGGGGAAGCTGGCGAAGCGGCTGGTCTCGGGCCCGAACACCCCCCACACCAGCCGGAATGCGATCAGGCCGGCGATGGCATAGCCCAGGATGGCATGCGTGCCGAGCATCCACTTCGGCCCGAACCAGCCGATCAGCGCCGTCGCCAGCAGCAGGCCGGCCAGCGACCAGTGGAGCAGGCGCGTGGGCAGGTCCCACACGCGAACCGAGCGGGTCAGGGTTCCTCGATCGTTACCGTCGTCGCTCATGAGTATCCTCCTCGATGCTCGTGTGTGGACCTTAGCGAAGGCCGTGTGAACCGGCGGTGAACGGAGAATTCAGATTCGGTTCATCCGCGGCCGGCTATGCTGGGGCCATGGGTAGACGCGTCCTCGTCGCCGTCCTGGCCGCCTCCCTGCTCGCCATCCCGGGCGTATGGGCCGATGAGCGCCAGGAGGACCACGAGCGCGCCCGTGCCGCGCTGGAACGCGGCGAGGTGGCACCGCTGGCCCAGGCCATCGCCAAGGTGCAATCCCTCTACGCCGGCGATGTCGTGGAGACCGAGATCGAAAGCGAGCACGGCCGCTTCCGTTACGAGATCAAGCTGCTGACGCCCGAGGGTCGGGTCCTCAAGGTCGTGCTCGACGCCCGCACGCTGGAGATCGTCAAGGTCAAGGGCCGCCCCGGCCGCGACGGGCGGAGGAAGTGATGCGCATCCTGGTGGTCGAGGACGATCCCGCGCTGGCTCGCCAGCTCAAGGCGGCCCTGGCCGAGACCGGCTACGCGGTCGACCGCGCCCCCGACGGCGAGGAGGGCGAGTTCCTGGGGGAGACCGAGACGTACGACGCCGTCGTGCTCGATCTCGGGCTGCCCAAGGTCGACGGGGTGACCGTCCTCCGGCGCTGGCGGGCGGCGGGGCGGACCATGCCGGTGCTCATCCTCACCGCGCGCGATGGCTGGGGCGAGAAGGTGGCGGGTTTCGATGCCGGCGCCGACGACTATCTGGGCAAGCCCTTCCACATGGAGGAGCTGCTGGCCCGGCTCCGGGCGCTGATCCGCCGGAGCGCAGGCCACGCCCAGCCGGTGCTCGACTGCGGGCTGGTGCGCCTCGACACCCGCGCGGGCCGCGTCACCGTGGACGGCACGCCGGTGGAGCTGACGGCGCACGAGCTGAAGGTGCTCAGCTACCTCATGCATCACCTGGGTCGAGTGGTCTCCCGCAGCGAGCTGACCGAACACGTCTACGCCCAGGATTTCGACCGCGACTCCAACACCATCGAGGTCTTCGTCGGCCGCCTGCGCCGGAAGCTGGGGGCCGACGTGATCCGTACCTATCGCGGTCGCGGCTACTGCATGGTCGCCGCCCCCGCCGGCGAGGACGCCCCCTGAGAGCGGCCGATCCGCCCGCTGCCCCCCCGGGGGCACCGGCGGTCGCGCCGGTGGGCTCGCTGCTCGCCCGACTGGTCGGGGTGGCGGTGCTGTGGATCGCGGTGGCCCTGCTGGCGGCCGGGTTGATCCTGGCCCACCTGTTCCGCGCTCACGTCGAGCGCACCTTCGACGCGGGGCTGCGCGATCACATGGCCGAGCTGGTGGCATTGGCCGACACCGATGCCGCCGGCCGTCTTCGCCTCAAGCGCCCATCGGTCGATCCCAACTTCGCCCGGCCGCTGTCGGGCTGGTACTGGCAGATCACGGACTCAACCGGCCGGATCGATCGTTCGCGTTCACTGTGGGACCAGGAGCTGGCGGTCCCCGCGGCGGGACCGTCGCCCCGCCTCGTCGTCCTCGCCGGGCCGCGGGGCCAAGCCCTGCGCGCCCTGGTGCGCGCCGTCGACCTGCCAGAGGCGCCAGCGCCTTTCGGCTTCGTGGTGGCCGGCCCCCAGGAGGAGATCGAGAAGGCCGTCCACGGCCTGGTGTCGGTGCTGGCCGTGGCCCTGGTGGTGCTGGGGCTGGGCCTGGTCGGCGCGGTGGTCGGCCAGGTCGGGGTGGGTCTGCGGCCCTTGCGGCGCCTGCGCCGTGCCGTCGCCTCCGTGCGCGCCGGGCGCGCCGCCCGGGTCGACGGCGCCTATCCCGCGGAGGTGGCGCCACTGGCCGACGAGATTAACGCGCTCCTGGCCCACGACGCCGAGGTGGTGATGCGGGCACGCACCCAGGCCGGCGACCTGGCTCACGCATTGAAGACGCCGCTGGCGGTGCTCGCCAACGAGGCCGCGGGGCTGCCGCCGGAGCGTGCGGCGCTGGTGCGCGGCCAGGCCGATCTCATGCGGCGTCACATCGACCGTCATCTCAGCCGCGCCCGCGCCGCCGCCAGCCGCAGCGTGCTGGGTGCCCGCTGTCCGGTCGGGCCCGTGGGTGCTGCCCTGGTCCGGACCCTGGCGGCGCTGCACCGCGGTCGGACCATCGCCATCACCGTCGACGGGCTGGACGGCCTCGTCTTCGGCGGCGACCGCCACGACCTCGAGGAGATGCTGGGGAACCTCCTCGACAACGCCTGCAAGTGGGGCCGGACGCAGGTCAGGGCCGCCGGCCGCCTGGTGGCGCGCCCCGACGGCGACCGCCTCGAGCTGACGGTGGAGGATGACGGCCCTGGCATCCCCGAGGAGGCGCTGGGGGAGGCGCTCGTGCGCGGGCGCCGTCTCGACGAGAGCGTTCCAGGCAGCGGGTTGGGGCTCGCCATCGTCGACGACGTGGCGGCGCTCTATGGCGGCGGCGTCGCGCTGCGGCGCTCGGAGCTCGGTGGCCTGGCCGCCGTGCTCGATCTGCCGGCCGCGGGCTAGCCTTCTTCCTCCGGGAGCCGGCGCAGGTCGAGCACTGGGCCGGAACCGCCGGAGGCCTGGGGGCTCTGCGGGTTTGTTGGGCCCTGTGAGCCCGGGTGATACGATAGCTGCGCCGCCGTGAGCACCACGTATCGACCCGAGCCTGTTCCCATCGACAACCCCGTGGAGCCCTGCGTCCGCCTCATCCCCCTCGGGGGGCTGGGGGAGATCGGCCTCAACATGATGCTCGTGGAGTCGGGGGAGGACATCGTCGCCGTGGACTGTGGCCTCATGTTCCCCGACGACGAGATGCGGGGGGTGGACTACGTGATCCCCGACTTCTCCTACCTCCGCCAGCGGCGCGGAGCTTTCCGGGCGGTGGCGCTGACCCACGGCCACGAGGACCACGTCGGCGCGCTCTCCTACCTCCTCCGCGAGTTCGACGTGCCGGTGTACGGCACGCCCTTGACGCTGGCCATCGCCCGCCACCGGCTCAGCGAGCACGGGCTGGCCGAGCAGGCGGATCTCCGTCCCTATGGGCCCGGCGACGAGATCCGCGCGGGCGCCTTCCGGCTCTTCCCCATCCGCGTCACGCATTCCATCGCCGACGGCATCGGGCTCTGCATCGAGACGCCGGTGGGCACTCTGGTCCACACGGGCGACTTCAAGCTCGACGCCCATCCCGTCGACGCCCAGCAGCCCGACTACGGCGCCTTCGCCGCCCTCGGCGCGCGGGGAGTGCTCGCGCTCTGCTCCGACTCGACCAATGTCGGCCGCCCGGGGCGCACGGGATCCGAGACCGAGGTGGGCCAGGCGCTGGCCTGGCGCTTCGCCGAGGCGCCCGGGCGGATCATCGTCGCCACCTTCGCCTCGCACATTCACCGTATCCAGCAGCTGCTCGACCTGGCCGCGGCCGGCTCCCGCAAGGTCGCGCTCCTGGGCAAGAGCATGGCGGCCAACGTCGCGGTGGCTGCCGAGCTGGGCTATCTCAAGGTGCCCGACGGGCTCCTGGTCACGCTGGACGAGGCGGCGGAGCTGTCCCCGGAGCGCCAGCTCATCCTCTCCACCGGGAGCCAGGGCGAGCCGAACTCGGCGCTGGCCCTCATGGCGGCGGGCGAGCACAAGTACTTCGAGGTGGGCCCGGGCGACCTCGTGATCTTCTCCTCGCGCATCATCCCGGGCAACGAGCGGGTCCTGGGGCGGCTCATCAACGCGCTGCTCCGGCGTGGCGCCGAGGTGCTCTGGGAGGACGTGGCCTTCGTGCATGTCTCCGGCCACGCCAGCCAGGAGGATCTCGAGGAGATGCTGCGGCTGACCCGGCCGCGCTACTTCGTGCCGGTGCACGGCGAGTACCGCCATCTTCTGCAGCACGCCCGCCTGGCGGAGCGCATGGGGATCCCCGCCTCCCGCATCTTCCTCCTGGAGGACGGGCTCGGGCTCGAGCTGACCCGGTCCGGCGCGCGCGTCCTGAGCGGCTACCCCGCGGAGCGGGTGTTCGTGGACGGCAAGGGCGTCGGGGACATCGGGGCAGTGGTCCTGCGGGACAGAGAGATCCTCGCCGAGTCCGGCATGGTCGTGGTGGCACTCACCATCGATAGGCAGACAGGGGCCATCGTCGCGGGACCGGAGATCGTCTCGCGCGGGTTCGTCTACGTGAAGGAGGCCGACGACCTCATGGCCGAGGTGAAGGAGGCGATCCGTGACGCGCTGGCCGCCCGGGAGGAGCCGGAGGTGCTCGACAGGGAGCTGTTCGGCGCCATCGTCCGGAGCGCGGTGCGCCGGTTCATCAACCAGCGCTTCCAGCGCAAGCCCATCGTCCTTCCGGTAATTCTGGAGGTATAGCGAGGTGTCCACGCGACGGGGGCCACGGGCGTCAGGCGCGGGCGGGCGCCAGCCCGGGTGCCCGCGGCCAGGCGCGGGCGGGCGCCAGCCCGGGTGCCCGCGGCCAGGCGCGGGCGGGCGCCAGCCCGGGTGCCCGCGCCATGGTGACATCTGATGGCCGCCAGAATCGTGGATCCGCGTGCGGAGGACGGCACGGAGACGCTCGCCACGGCCCAGGACGCCCGCCGCCGGCGCACCGTCCGCAAGGCCGCCCGGGAGCACGGCCGCTGGGTGCGCGAGGTCAAGGGCATCCTCGCGCTGGCGCTGGCCGGGTTCGCCCTGGTGGCGCTCTACGCCTTCGATCCCGCCCGTCACCCGCTGGATCAGTCGAGCCCCGTGGGCCCGGTGGGGCTCTGGCTCGGCTCCGCGAGCTTCCAGGTCTTCGGCTATGCCGGCTACCTCTTCCCGCTCCTGCTGGTCTGTTACGGCGCGGGCGCCTTCGTCCACTCACGAATCGCGCGAGGGTGGCCCGGTGTGGTGGGACTCGGGCTCCTCCTGGTGAGCGTGGCCGGCATCCTGGCCCGCGCCTCGGATACGCTGTCGGAGCTCCGCATCCACAAGGGCGGCCTCCTCGGCTGGGCCATCACCGAGGTCCTGCTGCGCTCCGTGGGGACGGTGGGGACGTGGATTCTTCTCCTGGCGATCATCCCGGTCGGGGCTCTCTTCGTCACCCAGGCCTCCCTGGGACTGGCCTCGCGCGGCGCGGGCGCGCGGCTCGCCGGCCTCTGGCGGCGGCGTCCCGCCCCCGGCCCGGCGGGCGCCACCCCCTCCCCGAACCCAGGCGAGGGCGTGGGCAGGCCCGAGGACTCCGAGCCGACCGCCCCGCCGCCCTTCGTGGTCAAGGAGCCGCCCCGGCCCAGGGCTGGGCTCGTGGAGAAGGGACTTGCCTGGCAGGAGACCTTCGACTTCGGCACCGGCGGGGCCCGGTCCTTCCAGCTGCCGGCGGTCGGGCTCCTGGCGGCCCCCCCCGCCACCGGACTCCAGCGGACGCGGGAGGAGCTCGAGGCCAATGCCAACACGCTCAAGCGAAAGCTCCAGGACTTCGGCGTCGAGGGGCACATCGTCCAGGCCAGCCCCGGCCCCGTCATCACCTCCTACGAGTTCGAGCCGGCGCCGGGCATCAAGGTGAGCCAGGTCGTCAACCTCTCCGACGACCTCGCCCTGGCCATGAAGGCCGCCGCCGTGCGCATCGTCGGGCCCATCCCGGGGCGGGGCACCGTGGCGGTGGAGGTGCCGAACCCGGAGCAGGCCACGGTGTACCTGCGGGAGATCCTGGTCTCCTCGGAGTTCATCGAGTCCAGGGGTAAGCTGCCGCTGGCGCTGGGCAAGGACACCACCGGCAACCCCGTGGTGTCCGACCTCACCGCCATGCCCCACCTCCTCATCGCCGGCTCGACGGGCAGCGGCAAGAGTGTGGGGCTCAACACGATGATCTGCTCGCTGCTCTACAAGGCCACGCCGGCGGATGTGCGCTTCCTCCTCATCGACCCCAAGCGGCTCGAGCTGGGGGTCTACGAGGGCATCCCCCACCTCCTGGCGCCCGTGGTCACCGACGCCAAGGAGGCGGCCATGCGCCTCAAGTGGATCGTGGGGAAGATGGACGAGCGCTACAAGCTGCTCCAGGGCAAGGCCGTCCGCAACATCGAGGGCTACAACCGTGAGGTCCCGGCCGAGGAGAAGCTCCCTTACTGGATCGTGGTGGTGGACGAGCTGGCCGACCTCATGATGGCCTCGGCCGGCGAGGTGCAGAACTCCCTCGTGCGCCTGGCTCAGATCGCGCGGGCCGTTGGCATTCACCTGATCGTCGCCACCCAGCGGCCGTCGGTTGACGTGGTGACCGGGCTCATCAAGGCCAATTTCCCCACGCGCATCGCCTTCCAGGTAGCCTCAAAGGTCGACTCGCGCACGGTGCTCGACCAGAACGGCGCCGAGGGGCTGCTCGGGCGCGGCGACATGATCTTCGTGCCCCCGGGGGCGGCGCGGCCCATGCGCGTGCACGGCTCCTGGGTGGCCGATGGCGAAGTCAAGGCCATCTGCGAGTTCCTCCGCAAGCAGGGCGCCGCCGTGTACGAGAAGGTGGAGCTGCCGCCCGCGGCGGAGAGCGGCGGCGAGGGCGGTGAGGACCGGGACGACATCTACTGGGATGCCGTGAACCTGGTGATCGCCCAGCGCCAGGCCTCCATCTCGTTCCTCCAGCGCCGCCTCGGCCTCGGCTACCCCAAGGCGGCGCGCTTCATCGACATGATGGAGCAGGACCGGATCATCGGGCCCGGCCAGGGAGCCAAGCCGCGCGAGGTCCTGGTCGGCCCCGACTACCTGACGAAGCACGGCAGATGACTGGCGAGCCGCAGCCGGAGGCGAGGCGAGCGGAGGTGGAGGTCAGGCGAGCGTGAGCGAGCCAGGCGAGCCGCAGCCCGCAGTGCGAGGCGCAGCCGAAGGCGAGCCGAGTAGAAGGATCGAGAGAGCGCGAAGCGCGCCGAGGCGAGCGGAGATGGAGATGGCCCGAGCGGAGCGAGGGAGCGGACTCATGACCACAGCGCTCCTGATCACGGCGCTGGTGGCGCTTGTGGGCCTGGGGCCCCCGCCGGCGGACGCCCAGACGATGGAGGAGGTGGTGTCGGGGCTCGAGGCCACCTATGCCCGGGTGCAGGACCTCCGCGCCGACTTCTCCCAGGTGTCTCACAACCGGAGCCTGGGCCAGGACATCAGGGCGGATGGCACCGTGTACCTCAAGAAGGGCGGGAAGATGCGCTGGGAGTACCGGAGCCCGTCGGCCCAGCAAATCGTCTCGGACGGCAAGTCCCTCTGGGTCTACACCCCCGAGCTGAACCAGGTGAACACGGGCGCCGCGCCCGAGGCCCTGGCCGGTCCGGCAGGAAGCTTCCTGGCTGGCCTCGGACGCGTGCGGGAGCAGTTCCACGTGCGCTTTCTCAACCCGGCCGCCAAGGTGGATACGGCCGGCCGCCCTGTGCTCGACCTCGCCCCGAAGGTACCCACGCCGCTGCTCACCCGGCTCGTGCTCTCGCTGGACCCGAAAGATTTCGTGGTGCGCCAGGCCGTGCTCTACGACCAGCTCCAGAACACGGTCACCATGACGTTCACCCGCGTGACGATCAACGCCGGGCTCAGCGATGCGCTCTTCGCCTTCACGCCACCCAAGGGCACGGCGGTGGTGCCGCTCGCGCCCCGGTAGCGCCAGCCAGGAACAAGGGAGGAGACGGCCGTGGCCGCCGAGAACAGCTTCGACATCGCGTGCAAGGTGGACATGCAGGAGGTCGCCAACGCCATCAACCAGGCGAGGAAGGAGATCGAGACCCGCTACGACCTGAAGGGGACACGGAACGAGATCGCGCAGGAGAAGATGGAGATCGTCCTGACCTCCGCCGACGAGATGAAACTCCGGGCCGTCCTGGACATCCTGCAGTCCCGGCTTCACCGGCGCGGCATCGATCTCAAGGCGCTCACCATCGGCGAGCCCGAGCCCGCGGCCGGGGGAACCCTCCGCCAGACGGTTACGCTCCAGGACGGCATCCCCGTCGAGAAAGCCAAGGAGATCGTGCGCCTGATCAAGGACTCGAAGATCCGGGTCCAGGCCTCGATCCAGGAGAAGCAGGTGCGCGTCGCGGGAAAGAACCGAGACGATCTCCAGGCCGTCATCGCGCTGGTCAAGGCCAAGGATCTCGGCGTCGCGCTCCAGTTCACCAACTACCGCTCCACCTGATTGCCTCCGCCACGTGGAGGTGCTGGCCCCCCCAGGTCCGGCGGCAGAGGGCCCGGATACCGGTGGCCGAGGGGCCTCTCCGGTGGTTCCCTGTCGGCGAGCTTGACAGCAATCCGCCCTGGCCCAGGCTCGGAACGGCACACGACAGGGGAGCTGGGTGGCGCCCAGTTGCTGGTGGCCAGTTCGAGAAGCCCTCTCCGGACGCTGGGTTAGCCTGTAGGCCCAGCGGGGGACGGAATGCTCCCGGCGGGCATCCCTCCCCTTCCGGAACCCCGGTCCAGTGACGGCGGTGCCGGGACCGGCGCCGGCGGGGCGGCCGTGGGCCTTCCGTTTACGAAAGCCCGGACTTCATTGGCGAATACTTGTGATGAGGTCAGAGCTT
Source organism: Candidatus Rokuibacteriota bacterium (assembly GCA_016188005.1). Classification (NCBI taxonomy): domain Bacteria; phylum Candidatus Rokuibacteriota; species Candidatus Rokuibacteriota bacterium. The sequence goes on from JACPIQ010000095.1 coordinate 28,945, forward strand.
TGGGTTCCCTCTCGCACCGAGCGCCATGTCGACGGCGTTGACACCTCACCACATTTCCGTGGACAGCCCATGCCTAAGTCAACGAGATCAGTGAAATTCCTGCGTGGCCCTCCACTTGCGCATCCCGTCAGATGCCAGTGGAAGCCACAAACGGGCTGGCAGGGGGAGAGAACATGGTGAGCAAGCTGGTCGGAGCCGTGATGGCGCTGCTGGTCGCTGTCCTGCTCGGGGGGGAGCCGGCCGAGGCGAGTCACCTCGTGCTGGGGAGCGCTGAGGACCTCGCGCTGAGAACCCTTGCGCTGGAGGGGTCAGACGCTACGGGACTGCATAGGGACACCACCTACACCGGTCAGCTGGGGGCATTCCTGAGGGCTGGCCGTCACGAGCCCATTCTCGTCCTGGGGACCGTGGACCTCGGCTTCGGCGGACTGGGATTCCCCGGGGACACCGTCTACGTCAGCGAGGCGGGCCTCGCCGCCATCATTGCCGCGGGCGATTTGCACAGGTCCGACTTCAGCGCCCTCTACATCCAGAGCCCGGGGGCGTGCTGCACGGAGAGACATGCGGGCGCCGCGCCGTTCCAGGCGGACATCGGCGCCTTCTACGGTGAGGGCGGCAGCCTGGCCATCCAGGACTACGGCGGCCGCGACTGGGGGGCGGCACTGCCATTCCCTACGCCGCCTCCTGGTGCCGTGAGGGGGTTCGACACGGCGGGCGGCACCGTCGGTACGTTCTGCTGGGACAGCGAGGTTTTCACGGCCGATGCGCTGGCCAAGGGGTTCACCCAGCCCCCGGTGCTGGGCTGCTGGGCCCATCAGGCGTATGACACGGCCTACTTCGGGGACGCGTCGGCTCTCGGCCTGTCGGCGGCCTTTCTCAGCCTCGTCGACTCCGGCCCGGCACACCCCCCGGGGTTCTCGAGCTTCCTCGCTCTCGGCGGCGGCCTCGGGACAGTCGGTGGCTGCCCCACCTGCCCGCCGGGCGACGGAACTCCCGGCGTTCCGGAGCCGGCCACCCTGCTCCTCCTGGGCGCCGGGCTCCTCGTGCTGGCTTGCTGGCGGAATCTGCGCAGAGTGTTCTAGAGGCCCGATCAGCCGGCTACACGGCATCCTCTCACGGGCGCCAGGGATGATCCTGGCGCCCGTGGTCTTTCTGTTCTTTGCCGGTACAGGTTTGGTAGGCTGTGCCACGTGCTGGTCATCGCCGCGCTCCTGCTTCTCGCCGCCGCCAGCCCGGCCGCCGCCGCGGATGGGCAGTCTGCCGGCGAACCGGTCCCGGATGCTTCGACGACCCCCCCCGCGCTCGCCGCCGTCATCGAGTTGCTGAAGCGGGGGGATGCCGTCGGGGCCCTCGCCGGAGCCCGGGAGTTCGTCAAGAGCCAGCCTGGCTCGGCGGTCGGGCACGAGGTGCACGGGATCGCTGCCACGGCGAGCCGGCTGCCGCGCGAGGCCTCGGGGGCCTTCTACGAGGCGCTGCGCCTGGAGCCGGGGCGGCTCGGCGTCATGGTGCGGCTCGGGCAGCTCGCGCTGGATTGGCGCGACCCGCAGCGGGCCGAGAGCTGGTTTCGCAAGGCGCTCGCGGCGAACGCCGATCTCCACACGGCGCGACGCGGCCTCGCGGTGACCCTGCTCACGCGGCGCCAGCTCGACGCGGCGCTCGCCGAGTTGCGCGAGGTACTGAGGCGCTCGGGCGGACGGGACGTGGAGGCCAAGCGCCTCATCGGGCAGGTTTACCACGACGCGGGCCGCCCCGCCGAGGCCGAGCCCATCCTCGACGAGGTGCTGGCGGCGAGGCCTGACTCCATGGCCACGATTCTGCTCCAGGGCCTGGTCAAGCTCGAGCTGGGAAAGGACGCCGAGGCCGAGCGGCTGTTCGAGAAGGTCGTCGAGCGCGATCCCAGGTCCCCCGGGGCGCGCCTGGGGCTGGCAATGATCCAGCGGTCGCGCGGAGATCTCGCCATGGCCGCGACAGAGATGGAGAGCATCGCCAGGGACAACCCCGCGTGGTCGCTGGCTCACTTCGAGCTCGGACGCACTCTCGCGGCTCAGCGCGAGCTGGGCGCGGCGCTCCGTGCCTTCGACCGCGCCGAGCAGACCAGCCCCGCCCCTGCCGTGACACGGGTCCGAGGCGCCCAGGCTCTCTTCGTCGCGGGAGAGGCAGACCGGGCTCTCCTCCGGGCGCGGGCCTCACTCGCCTCCCCGGGCGCGGCGCCCCTCGCCCGCGCGCTCATCACTCAGATCCACCTGGCGAAGGGGATGCCCGAGACCGCCGAGCGTGAGCTCGTGAAGGCCGCGGCCGTCGCCCCTCAGGACGTGACGGCGCTCCTGCAGCTGGCCCGCTTCTATCTCGGCCAGCGCCGGCCCGCCGACGCGGCGCGCCGGTTCGAGGAGGCCGCGCAGGCGCGGCCCAACGCCTCCGGGCCGCTCGCTGGCCTCGTTGACGCCTATATGGCGCTGGGCCAGACCGACCTGGTGCTGGCCACCGGGGAGCGGCTCCTGCGTGCCCAGGGGGAGACCGCTGGCGCCTACGTGGCCTTTGCCGCGATCAACGAGAAGGCTGGGCGGCCGGCGGAGGCCCTGGCCGCCTATGCGCGCGCCCTCGACAAGGAGCCCCACCACCTGGCCGCAGCCCGGGCCCGCGCCAGCCTGCTCGAGCGTCAGCAGCGGGTGGCCGAGGCCATTCAGCTCCTCGAGGAAACAGCCCGCGCACACCCGAAGCAGACGCTGCTTCTCGTCGAGCTCGGGCGGATCCAGGAACGTGCGGGGAACCCCGCGGCTGCCGCGGCCGCCTACCGCCGCGCTCTCGAGAGCGCGCCCGCCAGCGCGGAGGTGATGAACAACCTGGCCTACCTCCTCAGTGCCGATCCGGTCAGCCGCGACGAGGCCCTGACGCTGGCCGAGCGGGCGCACGCGCTGGCACCCCGGAGCCCCGCAATCGCCGACACCCTCGGCTGGCTCCTGTACCAGAAGGGCGACCTGGGGCGGGCCGAGCCCCTCCTCGCGCAGGCTGTCCAGGCCGCGCCCGGCCTGCCAGCGATCCGCTACCACCTCGGTCTCGTCTATGCCCGCCAGGGCAAGACCGCCGAGGCCAGGCGGCAGCTCAGGGAGGCCCTCGAGGCCCCTGGCTTCACCGAGGCGGACGCGGCCAGGAAGGCGCTTGAGGCGCTGAAATAGCGGGTCCCGGCCGAGTCTCCCGCCCGGCAGCCCAGCGTGCGCCCCGCGGCAAGGCGTAAGAAGGGTCGACACCCTCTGTTCTGACGACCTCTGGCCGGCATGGAGCAACCCGTGGAAAACATTGAGGCCCGGCACGAGCAAGTCGGGAAAGCTTACAGCCCCGCCCCGCGGCGGTGCCACGAAGGAGTGAAGATCTTGTATTTGAATGCGTTTCTTTAAGTGGCACGCCGGCTGCAGTGCTTGCGCACCAGCTGAATTGGAACGCTCCAACTAACTAGTGCGCCGGATGGTTTGGGCGGGCAGGCCGGACCCAGTCGAACTCGAAAGGAGCAGAGAATGCGACGTGCCACTCTCGGGGCAGTTCTGGCGACAACAGTTCTGACCGGGCTCTTCTGGTTCAGCCCGGCGTCAGCCGGAAACATCTGGTTGACAGGCCATGACGCGGATTTCCACTGCGCGTTCGGTGCTCAGTGCAATCACTTCGGCATCGCGCTAGACTTCGCGCGGCAGGATGCGCCGGACAAGACCAAGCCGCTCCTCTTCCTGGACTCGGGGGGCGAGGTCGCCAGCGCAGCGGGATCGGCTGGCGCCAGGGCGAGGAACACCGTCGAAGGCGCAGGCTCTCCGTTCCCATTCGTCGTGGTTGACCCCTCGACGCCCGCCTTCGCGGCCTTGGCGCTGACGACCGCGTCGTTCAGCGCCATCGTGATCGCGTCGGACTCAACCTGCGGCGGTTGCGACAACAACGCCGCGGACATCGCGGCGATCAACGCCAGGACGGCTGACATCACCGACTTCTTCAATGCCGGAGGCGGCTTGGTGTACTTCGCCGGGGCCGCCAACAGGGACACCTACTACGACTCGGTGCCGATCCCCGCAGCGGCGGTTGCCGTGTCTCCGCCCTTCAGCCTGACGGCCGACGGGGTTGCGCTCGGCCTGCTGGATCCTGCGGACACCGACTGCTGCGCCACCCACAACAGCTTCTCGCTTCCTGGGGCCGGCAGTGCGCTCAAGGTGGCCGAGCTCGACTCGCTGGGCTTTGCTGAGACCCTGTTCGCCGGCGACGTGACGATCGGCGGCGGCGGCTTCGAGCCCGGCTGCGGCACTGCAACGACTCCGCCCTGCTCAGTGCCTTCTCCCGCTGCGCTGCTGCTGCTTGGCCCGGCGATCGGCGCCTTTGGATACTGGGAATGGAGGCGCCGCAAGTAAGACGCCTTAGTCGTCAGGGCTGACGATCCGGATGCCGGAGCGCCTGAGCGCCGCGGGGTAACCCCCGCGGCGCTCGCCCTGTCTGCCTGCTCGGCTCTGGCCTACGTCAACCTCCTGCCGGCCTCCTCCGGACCTCCTTCCAGGCGCCCAGACGCCGCCTTCCTCTGCAACCGTCGAGTGAGGCTCGGTCCTTGTCGGGCTTGCCCTGAGCGCCCCATAATCGCCCGCGACATCTCTCCCAGCGCCGTCACCCGGCCGAACCCGAGCAACGAAGCGCACTTGGCCGGAAGTTGGATCTCCGAAGCCTGAGGCGGAGCTGTCGGACCGGTTTACATCAGGCCGGGGCCTCAACTCAGATGCCGCGCCCGGGAATGAGTCAAACGGGTCAGGGAAGGTAGAGCCGGGGGCCCAGGACGCCGCCCGAGCGGTAGAGATGCCTGGCGATGAGCCCGTCGGGGATTACCCGAATCGGGCCGGACGCGGCACCCAGGTTTACAGCTGCAAAGGGCGTCATGCCTTCCCCCAGGCCAAACGGTTGATGCGTCAGGCAATTATCTTCGGCACGATTTCTGCTAGTGAAGCTTTGCACGAGAGTTCATTGCGAGTGCCCTATTAGTGGGCCAGAGGAGACAACCATGATTCGGAAGGCCGGAGCGTTGTGGCTATGCGTGGGGCTGGCTATGGTTCTCGTGGGCGGGTGGGCACCGCTCGCGGGCGCGGGAGGAGTGGTCACCAACGGCACCGTGACTCTTGGGATCAACGACCATGGGGCGTTGAACTTCGCTGGTACCGGGCTGATCTTCAACGCGACCGGCAACGACAGCACGTTCCCGGGTTGCACCTGCGAAGGCTGGGGCGCGGGGATCGTGAGTTCCGGCATCTCGGGATATCAGAACACCGCCTTCGGGGGACCGGTCAACCTGTCTCTGGTGAGCTTCGTCTCGACCGCCAGCACGGCCACGTCGGTCGTGAACATTAACGACCCGTCAGGTGGCCCGGCGCTGCAGGTCAGCCAGGCCTACCATCCGATCGCCGGTACGCCGAACCTGTACCAGGTCGATGTCGCGATCACGAACCTGACCGGCGCCCCTCTCGCCGCCGGAGACCTCGTCTACCGGCGGGTGATGGACTGGGACATCGAGCCGACGCCGTTCAGTGAATTCGTCACCATCCAGGGCGTGCCAGCGCTGCTGGGCGTCGCCAATGGCAACAACGTCCGGCGCACGGGCAATGACGGTTTCGACACCGCGAATCCGCTCGCCACGGTGTCCGGCGGTATGATTGGCGGCGGACCGGGGTGCGCGTCCGGCGTTCTCGCCCTGAACAGCAACTTCACCGACTGCGGTCCTGCTGACCATGGCTCGGTCTGGGATTTCGAGTTCGAGGCGCTCGCAGCCGGGGCGACCCGTAGCTTCGCCATCTTCTACGGCGCGGCGGCGACCGAGGCAGGGGCCGACCTCGCCCGTTCGATGGTCGACGGCGATCCCACGGACGTCGAGATCGGCCTGTTCTCGTACGGTCAGTGCAACAGCGGGTCCAATGCCTCCTGCAGCGAGATCACGGGCACGCCCAACACCTTCATCTTCGGCTTCGGTGCAGCGGGCGGCATCCTGCTTCCGCCTCCGCCTCCGCCCACCCCGGGCGTGCCCGAACCCGCCTCGCTGCTTCTGCTCGGCGCGGGGCTGGTCGCCGCGGCGGCCCTGAAGCGGGCGTATCGCAGGAAGTAGACGCGCCAGACACCTAGTTGCAACGCGGGGCCCTCTTCCCGTAACGTGGCAGGAAACGGGAAGGGGGCCCCGATGGTTTCTGCGCTGATCCCGATCCGGTCCGCCGTTCTGCTGGTCGCTGTGTCGATGTGGCTGGTCGCCACCGTGCCCCACTCGCTCGCCGCGCCCATGGATATCGGCGCGTCGACCGACCCCAACCTCCGCATCGATCCGCGAGCGCCCGACAGGCCCGGCGCTGCGCCGTCCCCGAAGCTCGCCGCGGCGCTCCAGGCTTACAAGGGCGGCGATTTCGACAAGGCCCTGTCCCTGGCGCGAGAGCATGTCAAGGAGCAGCCGCGCTCGGCCGTGGGCCACGAGCTGCGCGGCGCTGCGGCCATGGCCAAGGGACAGCTCAAGGAGGCCGAGGAGGCGCTCAACGAGGCGCTCCGGATCGAGCCGAAGCGGGCCGCGACCCTGGCCATGCTCGGGGAGCTGTACTACCGGCGCAACGATCCGAGGAGAGCCGAGGACCAGCTTCGACAGGCGCTGACGATCGACTCGCGGTTGCCAGGCGGTCACCGCTTCCTCGCCCTTGTGCTGTTTCGGCAAGGCAAGGTCGGGCCGGCTGTGGAGGCCGCGCGAGAGGCGGTGCGGGTCTCGGGCGACGCCGACCCGGAGGCCCATTACGTCCTCGCGTCGATGTACTTCGAGCTGGGCCGGCCGGCCGAGGCCGAGCCGTTGCTGGCCCGCGCGCTGGCCGGACGCCCCGACTCGGCCCAGACGAACACGCTTCAGGGCTTGGTCAAGCTCCAGCTCCGGAAGATCGACGAGGCGGCGACATTCCTGCAGAAGGCGGCGGCCAAGGACCCGAGCTCGCCGTGGGTACGCCTGGGCATGGCCCTCGTCCAGCGCTCGCGGGGCAACATGGCGCAGGCCCGCAGCGACCTCGAGAAGCTGGCCAAGGACCAGCCGGCCTGGCCGCTCGTCAATCTCCAGCTCGGCGAGACGCTGCTGGCCGACAAGCAGGTGGAGGCGGCCCTGCGTGCCTTCGACGCCGCCGAGAAAGCCAGCCCGAACCGTTCACTGACCCAGTTTCAGGCGGCGCGCGTGCTGCTGGCCTACGGCGAGGCCGACCGCGCCATCGCGCGGGCCCGGGGCGCCCTCGAGTCCAAGGAGGTGGCACCCGCGGCGCGCGTCGTGATCGCGCAAGCCTATCTGGCCAAGAAGAGCCCCGACCTGGCCGAGAAGGAGCTCCAGGTGGCGCTGGCGGCGGCGCCGAAGGACCCCGCGCCCGCGATGCAGCTCGGGAGCTTCTATGTCGGGCAGAAGAAGTACGCCGAGGGGCTCCGCCAGTTCGAGAAGGCGGCGAGCCTGCGCCCTGAGGCCTTCGAGCCCCTGGCCGCCCAAGCCGAGACGCGGCTCCTCCTCAAGCAGGGGGACGAGGCAGTGAAGGTGGCCGAGCGGATGGTCGAGACGCAGAAGGAGGCGCCCGATGCCTACGTCTTCCTCGGTGGCATCCAGGAGCGCGCCGGGCGCTTCCAGGACGCCGCCAGGAGCTACCAGAAGGCCATGGAGAAGCAGCCGAACCACCTGGGCGCGGCGCTCTCGCTGGCGGCGCTGCACGAGCACGAGAAGCGCCCCCAGGCGGCCGCCAAGCTGCTCCGCGAGGCCGCCGACGGCCACCCGCAGGCGGCGCTGCCGCTCGTCCGCTTGGGGATCCTCAAGGACCGCGAGGGCGACAGGCCCGCAGCCGTTGCGGCGTACCGGGCGGCGCTCCAGCGAGACGGTCGCAACGCGGTGGCGCTGAACAACCTCGCCGACGCCCTCGCGAAGGACCCGAAGACGCGCGACGAGGCGCTGGGGCTCGCCGAGCGCGCCTATCAGGCCGCGCCCCGGAGCCCGGTGATCGCCGATACGCTCGGCTGGCTCCTCTTCCAGAAGGGGACCCTCGATCGGGCCGAGCAGCTCATCGCCCAGGCGGCTACCGCCCTGCCGGGAAACTCCGAGATCCGCTACCACATGGGTCTGGTCTACGCCAAGCGCGGGAAGAAGGTCGAGGCCCGCCGGGAACTGGAGGAGGCACTCAAGTCCCCGTCCTTCCCCGAGGCGGCGGCGGCGCGGAAGGCGCTCGATCAGCTCAGGTAGCCATCGCATCTCGCCATGAAGGTCCATCTCACGACGCTCGGCTGCCCGAAGAACCAGGTGGACTCCGAGCTGATGCTCGGCATGCTGGCGGGCGCCGGCCACGAGATCACGGAGCGCGCCGAGGCGGCCGAGTGCCTCGTGGTCAACACCTGCGCGTTCATCGACCAGGCGCGCGAGGAGTCAGTCAACACGATCCTCGAGCTGGCAGAGCTCAGGGAGCGCGGCCGGGCCCGGGCCCTCATCATCACCGGCTGCCTCACCCAGCGCTATGGCGGGGAGATCCTCACGGAGATCCCCCAGGTCAGCGCCATCCTCGGCACCTCCGAGCTCCACCGCATCGTCGAGCTGGTGAGCCAGGCCGGCTCGCGCCAGGACTGGGTATCGAGCGCCCCGCCCGGGTACCTCTACGACGCCACGACGCCCCGCCTCCTCACCAGGGGGGTGCCCTACGCCTACGTGAAGATCGCGGAAGGGTGCGACATGGGTTGCACCTTCTGCGCCATCCCCCAGTTCCGCGGCCGGCACCGGAGCCGCCCCATCGGCGACATCGTCGCCGAGATCGAGCAGCTGGCCGCGCGCGGCCTCCAGGAGGCCATCCTGGTCTCCCAGGACACGCTGGCCTATGGCCGTGACCTCCCGGGCGGGGGCGACATCGGTGACCTGCTGCTGGCCCTGTCCGACACGCCCATGCCCTGGATCCGCCCCATGTACCTGCACCCGGCCCATGTCACCGACCGGCTCATCGCCCGGTGGGCCCGCGCGCGGGTCGTTCCCTATCTCGACATGCCGGTGCAGCACGCCGACGACGGGGTCCTCCGCGCCATGCGACGCGGGGTGACCGCCGCGCGCATGATGGACGTCCTGACCCGGTTCCGCGAGGCGATGCCTGGCGTGACCATCCGGACCACGGTGCTGGTGGGCTTCCCGGGGGAGACCGAGGCGGCCTTCGACCGCCTCCTGGCCTTCGTGGAGGACGCGGCCTTCGACAGGCTCGGCGTCTTCACCTACTCGGCGGAGGAGGGCACGCAGGCGGCCGGCCTGGGCGCGCAGGTCCCCGCCGAGGTGATGGCCGAGCGCGCGGCGCTCGTGCAGGAGGTGCAGGACCGGCTGGCCTGGGAGCGGCAGAAGGCGGTCTACGGCACGCGCCAGACGGTGCTCGTGGACGGACCCAGCGCGGACCCCGCCTTCCCCTTCGAGGGCCGCACGGCGGGGCAGGCGCCGGAGATCGACGGCGTGGTCTATCTGCGCGACGGGGCGCTCACGCCCGGCCGCTTCGCCGAGGTGCGGGTCGTGGAGGTGGAGGGTTACGAGCTCGTGGGTGAGTAGGCCCCGCGTGCCCGGCCCGCGAGGGCAGTTCGCCTGAAGCCCGCCGATCGGGCGGCGCTCCTGATCGCCAGCGGCGTCGGCGCCGGCTATGCGCCCGTCGCCCCGGGCACCGTCGGCAGCGCGGTGACTGTCGGGGCGCTCTGGCTCATTCCCTTCACCCCGGCAGGCCTCGTCGCCGCGCTGGTCGGCGTCACCGCCGTCGGGCTCTGGGCCGCAGGGCGCGCGGAGCGACTCCTGGGCCACAAGGACCCCGGCGTCATCGTCATCGACGAGGTGGCGGGCATGATGCTCTCCGTCCTCTTCCTGCCGCGCACGCTTCCCGTCCTCCTCACGGCCTTTCTCCTCTTCCGCCTCTTCGACATCTGGAAGCCCTTCCCCGCGCGCGAGAGCCAGGCCCTGAGCGGCGGGCTCGGCGTGATGGTGGACGACCTGGTCGCGGGGCTTTACGCCCTGATCCTCGTGATGGGGGCCCGCGCGCTGTTCGGGGTGCCGCCGTGATCGGTGCCCGCGTCATCACGGTGGGCGCGGCGCAGCTGGCGAGCAGCGAGGATGCGGCGGGGCTCGCGGTGGCGCGCGCCATCCAGGCCGAGGGGCTGCCGGTGACGGGCCGCGAGGTCGTGGATGAGGACGAAGGAGCACTGGAAGCCGCGCTCCGCCTCGGCCTCGAGACGCCGGGTGTCGTGGTGGTGCTGGCACCTCCCGGCGGCTCGAGCGGGGAGATCGTGCGCCGGGTGGTGGCGCGGCTCGCCGAGGTGCGACTCGTCCTGAGCGAGCGGCTCCTGGCTGTCCTCGAGGCGGACTTCTCCCTCCGCGGCCAGGCGATGCCGCGCCGCCTCGACCGGCTGGCCCTCCTGCCCCAGGGCGCCCACGTCTGGCCAGGTCCTGCGGGTGAGCCGGCCTGGGCCCTGGAGATCGGGAAGACGCTGGTGGCCGTGCTCCCGGCGGACGCCGCCCATCTGCCGGCCCTGACGGAAGAGCAGCTGCGGCCGGCCCTGCGGCAGCGCCTCGGAGCGGGGGAGGCGGCGATACTGCGCACGCTCAGGACGGCCGGGCTGGCGGCGGCGGAGGCCGAAGCGCGCCTCGGGCCGTGGCTCGGCAAGGAGGGCCCGGTCTCGGTCTCCTGCGTGCTCGCGGAAGGCGAGATGTGGGTGAGGCTCCTGGCGCGCGGGGCCTCGCGGGGCCTCGCGGCGGCGGCACTCCAGGCGGTCGAGGACGAGGTGGCCCGGGCGCTCGGCGTGGACTGCTACGGCCGCGACGGAGAGTCCCTCGAGCAGGCGCTCGGAAGCCTCCTGGTCGCGCGTGGGCTCACGCTCTCGGTGGCGGAGTCCTGCACGGGCGGCCTCCTCGCGAGCCGGCTGACCGATGTGCCGGGCTCGTCCCGCTACTTCGACCGGGGCGTGATCGTCTACTCCAACGAGGCGAAGGAGGAACTGCTGGGCGTGCCCCGGGCCCTGCTGCGCGCCCACGGCGCCGTGAGCGCTCCCGTGGCCGAGGCGATGGTGCGCGGCATCTGCACCGCCTCGAAGTCTCCGTGCGGCCTCGCCGTGACCGGCATCGCCGGGCCGGACGGCGGCACGCCGGAGAAACCGGTCGGGACCGTGTTCATCGCCGTCGCCTCGCCCGCGGCCGTCGAGGTCAGCCGCTTCCGCTTCGCCGGCTCCCGCGGGGCGGTCAAGTGGCGGTCCTCCCAGGCGGCGCTCGACGGGCTCCGGCGCCTGCTGCTTCGCTGATGCCGCGGGCCTTCGTCGCGCTGCTGATCAGCGACGAGGCCCGGGGGGCCGTGGCCGCCGAGATCGAGCGGCTGAGACCGCTCTCCCGCGCGGTGGCCTGGGTGCCCCCGCCCAACCTGCACCTCACGCTGCGCTTCCTCGGGGAGCAGGGTGAGGATGCGCTCCGGCAGGTGCGCGGCGCGCTCGAGGAGGCCGCCGCGACCACGGGGCCCTTCACGCTGGGGCTTCACGGCCTCGGCGCCTTTCCGGGCTTCGAGCGGCCGCGCATCCTGTGGATCGGCGTTGCCCAGGGCGCGCTCGAGGTGCGCGAGCTCCAGGCGAATGTCGAGCGGGCCCTCGAGCGCGCGGGGTTCGCCCGCGAGCCGCGCCCGTGGCATCCGCACCTCACCATCGGGCGTGTGTTCGACGAGCGGCGGTGGCGTCGGGAGACGAGCCTCGAGTTGCGACAGGCCGTGGCCCGGGCGGGCAGCCTCCCCTTCGCCTCCGTGCCCGTCGCGGCGCTGTCCCTCATGCGGAGCGATCTCTCGCCCGCAGGCGCCCGCTACAGCGAGCTCGCCTCCGTGACGCTCGGATCCGTATCAGATTCGGGACATTGACAGGCGCCCGGCGAGCCCCAAGACTGGCGGTTGAGCGCCCGCGCTCGATTGACTTTGGGAGGATCGGCCCCCTACAATGTCGCAACCGCGCGTGGAATCGTTTTCTTGCCCCTGCCCCCGCCTCCCGACGGGGAGAGGTCCGGACGGGTTGAGGAGATCCCAATGGCCGAAGTGAAAAGCGACCGCCGTCAGGCCCTCGAGCTGGCGCTGGCATCCATCGACAGGCAGTTCGGCAAGGGCGCCATCATGCGCCTCGGCCAGGGTGGGGCGTTCGACGAGATCGCCGTGATCCCGACGGGCGCGCTCTCGCTCGACGTGGCGCTCGGCATTGGCGGCATCCCCCGCGGCCGCGTCACCGAGATCTACGGTCCGGAGTCCTCCGGCAAGACGACGCTGGCGCTGCACGTCATCGCGGAAGCGCAGCGCGCCGGCGGCACCGCGGCCTTCATCGACGCCGAGCATGCGCTCGACCCGATCTACGCCAAGAACCTCGGCGTCAACACCGACGAGTTGCTCATCTCGCAGCCGGACACGGGCGAGCAGGCGCTCGAGATCGCCGAGACCCTCGTGCGCTCCAACGCCGTGGACGTCATCGTGATCGACTCCGTCGCCGCCCTCGTGCCGCGCGCCGAGCTCGACGGTGACATGGGCGACTCGCTGCCGGGGCTGCAGGCGCGCCTCATGTCCCAGGCCCTCCGCAAGCTCACCGCCGCCATCTCGCGCTCCGGCGGCAGCGTGATCTTCATCAACCAGATCCGCGAGAAGATCGGCGTCATGTTCGGATCGCCCGAGACCACGACGGGCGGGCGCGCGTTGAAGTTCTACTCCTCCATCCGTCTCGACATCCGCCGGCAGGATACGATCAAGAACGGCACCGAGTCGATCGGCGTGCGTACCAAGGTCAAGGTGGTCAAGAACAAGCTGGCGCCGCCGTTCCGCGAGGCCGAGTTCGACGTCATCTACGGCGAGGGCATCTCGAAGGAGGGCAGCGTGCTGGACGCGGCCGTCGAGCAGAATGTCGTGGAGAAGTCGGGGACCTGGTACACGTACAAGAGCGAGCGGATCGGGCAGGGCCGCGAGAACGCCAAGCGCCACCTCAGGGAGAACCCGAAGACGCTCCTGGACCTGGAGGTCAAGGTGCGTGCCGCGCTGGGGCTCAGGCCCGCCGGCGGCCCGCCGGCGGCCGCCGCCGACAAGCCCGACAAGCCCGCCCGGTAGGAGGCAGGTATGGATCTGGATGAGCTGCTGACCTTCGCGGTGAAGCGGCAGGCCTCCGATCTCCACCTCAAGGCCAACACGCACCCCGTGCTGCGCATTCACGGCCACCTCGAGGTCCAGGACGACGTGCCGCCGGTCACGCGGGAGTTCATGCGGCGCACGGCCATGCGGCTCCTCGGCGAGGACCGTTACAACGACCTCATGGGCGGGCAGGAGAAGGACCTCGGGTACGCGCTCGAGGGGTTCGGCCGCTTCCGCGTGAACCTCTTCCTCTCCCAGGGCGAGGTGCGCGCTGTCCTCCGCCACATCCCCGGGCGCATCCCGGCCTTCGAGGAATTGCACCTGCCCAAGGCCCTCGAGCGGCTGGCCATGGAGCGCCGCGGGATGGTGCTGGTCACCGGCATCACCGGCTCAGGCAAGTCCACCACGCTGGCCGCCATGATCGACTTCATGAACCGGAGCCGGAACGACCACATCGTCACCATCGAGGACCCCATCGAGTTCGTGCACGACGACCGCAAGTGCGTCATCAGCCAGCGCGAGATCGGCCAGGACTCGACCACCTTCGCCCAGGCGCTCCGGGCCGCCCTGCGCCAGGACCCGGACATCATCCTCGTGGGCGAGATGCGGGACGCCGAGACCATGGAGGTGGCGCTGCACGCGGCCGAGACCGGGCACCTCGTCCTCTCGACGCTGCACACCCTGAACGCCACGGAGACGGTGAACCGCATCATCTCCACCTTCCCGCCTCACCAGGAGGACCAGATCCGCGGCCAGCTCTCGGCGGTGATGCAGGGCATCGTCTCCCAGCGCCTCGTGGTCCGCGCGGACGGCAAGGGGCGCGTGCCGGCTGTCGAGGTGATGGTCGGCACAGGTCTCATCCGGGAGTGCATCCGTGAGGCGGCCAAGACACCGCAGCTCCCGGCCGTCATCGCCGCCGGCCAGTCTCAGTACGGCATGCAGACCTTCGACCAGTCGCTCCTCGGTCTCTACCGCGAGGAGATGATCACGTACGAGACGGCGCGGGATGCAGCCACCAACCCCGACGACTTCGACCTGAAGGTGAAGGGGATCTTCTCCACCGGCGAGATGACCTGGGAGACGAGCGCCCAGCCGCAGCCGGCCCCGGGAGCGCCGCCGCCCGGACGCTCGCCCGGCGGGGCGCCGGGGGGGCCGTTCTTCAAGAAGGGGTAGCGGTGCCGCGGCGGCGGCCGCGCCGGCCTCCGGACGCGGGGCCCGTACCTCCGATGGACGCGAAGGCCGCCCGGGTGGCGGCCTTCGATCTCCTCGCGCGCAAAGCCTGGAGCGCCCGCGAGCTGACGGCCCGCCTGGCGCGCCGGGGCGCCCCGGCCGAGGTCGCCCGCGCCGTGGTCGCCGACCTCGAGTCCCGGGGCTACGTCAACGACGAGGACTTCGCGCGCTGGTGGGCCGAGGTGCGGGCGCGCGGGCGGAAGGTCGGCAGCTTGCGGCTCGCCCGGGAGCTGCGCACCCGTGGGATTGCCCCGGCGCTGGCGGCCGCGGCGGTGGCTTCGGCCTTCGCCGAGGTGCCGGAGGCGGAACGGGCGCTCGAGGCGGCCCGCCGGCGGCTCCCGGCGCTGCTGCGCGCCCGGCCCGAACGGGCTCCGGCGCGGCTCGGCGACTACCTGCTCCGGCGCGGCTATCCCGCGCGCGTCGCGCTCGCGACGGTGACGCGGCTGCTCGGGGGGCCCGAGGCGGCGGAGGAGCCCTGGGACGAGCCCCGCGCGTGAGCGTGCGTATAATCGGGGAGAGCGAGATCGTGACCCAGTGGGAGCTCACATGACGAGCGGCAACGAGCTGCGCCAGCGTTTCCTCGACTACTTCGGCCGCAACGGCCACACCGTGGTGCGCTCCTCGCCGCTGGTGCCTGCCCAGGACCCGACCCTGCTCTTCACCAATGCCGGCATGGTCCAGTTCAAGTCCGTCTTCCTGGGCGAGGAGAAGCGGCCCTACGTGCGCGCGGCCTCGGCGCAGAAGTGCGTGCGCGCGGGCGGCAAGCACAACGACCTGGAGAACGTGGGCCGGACCGCTCGGCATCACACCTTCTTCGAGATGCTGGGCAACTTCTCCTTCGGCGACTACTTCAAGCGGGAGGCAGTGGGCTACGCCTGGGAGTTCCTCACGAAGGAGCTGGGGCTCCCCACGGACCGGCTCAAGGCCACCGTGTACACCGACGACGACGAGGCCTTCGGACTCTGGCAGGAGGTGGCGGGCCTCGCCGGGGACCGCATCCTCCGCCTGGGCGAGGCGGACAACTTCTGGGCCATGGGCGACACCGGGCCCTGCGGGCCCTGCTCGGAGATCCACGTCCACCAGGGCGATCACCTGCCGTGTGCCGAGGTGGCCGCAGGGCGCCGCTGCCTCGGGCCGGCCTGCGAGTGCGACCGGTGGCTGGAGGTGTGGAACCTGGTCTTCATGCAGTTCAATCGCGACGCCGGCGGGCGCCTGACGCCCCTGCCGCGCCCGTCCATTGACACGGGCATGGGGCTCGAGCGGATCGCGGCCGTGCTCCAGGGCAAGGAGTCCAGCTTCCAGACCGACCTGATCCGCCCGCTCATCGCCCATGTGGAACAGCTGGCGCGGACGCGATACGGCGAGCCGGGGCCAGCCGGCGCCGAGCAGGATGTCTGCATGCGGGTGATCGCCGACCACGCGCGCGCGGCCAGCTTCCTGATCACCGACGGCGTCACCCCCTCCAACGAGTGGCGCGGCTACGTCCTCCGCCGCATCATGCGCCGGGCCATGCGTCACGGCCGCATGCTGGGGCTCCGCGAGCCGTTCCTCTGGCAGGTCACGGCCACCGTGGCGGAGACCCTGGGCGGGGCCTACCCCGAGATCCGGGAGCAGCATCCGCGCGTGGCCGAGACGGTGCGGCTCGAGGAGGAGCGCTTCGCCGAGACCCTCGACCTCGGCACGGCGAAGATCCGCGAATACCTGGCGACCCGGCAGGAGGAGGCCCGCAAGGTCGTGGACGGCAAGTTCCTCTTCACCCTCTACGACACTCACGGCTTCCCCACCGACCTCGCCCAGGAGATGTTCCAGGACGCCGGCTGGTCCGTGCCCCCGGAGAGCCTCGAGGCCTACGAGCGCGAGATGGAGGCCCAGCGCGAGCGGGCCAGAGGCGTGCGGGTGTTTGCCGCGGACGAGGCGGCGCCCTCGAACGCGGTGTTCGCGGAGTTGAGCGCTGCGCTGCCCAGGCCCGTTTTCCTCGGCTACACGGCCCTGGCCACGCCCGCGCGCATCCTCGCCATGGTGGCCGGAGGGCGGCGGCGCTCCGAGGCGTCGGGCGGCGAGATGGTGGAGGTCGTCCTCGACCGCACGCCGGCCTACGCCGAGTCGGGCGGCCAGGTGGGCGATACCGGCACGCTCGTGGGCCGGGACGGTCAGGGCGAGATCCTCGACACCTATCACCGCGGCGCCCAGCTCATCGTCCACGCCGTCCGGGTGACGCGGGGGGCGCTCCGCGAGGGCGACGAGGTCGCGGTGAACGTGGAGCCGCGCCGCCGCCAGGGGCTCCGGCTTCACCACACGGGGACGCACCTCCTTCACGCTGCCCTGCGGCGGGTCCTCGGCACCCACGTGACCCAGGCGGGTTCGCTGGTGGCACCCGACCACCTGCGCTTCGACTTCTCCCACGGGGGCGCCCTCAAGACGCGGGAGGTCGAGGAGGTGGAATCGCTCGTCAACGAGCAGGTGCAGGCCAACATCGCCGTCAGGCCCGAGGAGATGGATCTCCAGGCCGCCCTCAGGAGTGGGGCCATGGCGCTCTTCGGCGAGAAGTACGGTGACCGCGTCCGGGTGGTGAGGATCGGCGACTTCTCGACGGAGCTGTGCGGCGGGACGCATCTGGACGCCACGGGGCAGATCGGGCTCTTCAAGGTGACCTCGGAAGGCGCGGTGGCCTCCGGCGTGCGCCGCATCGAGGCCGTGACCGGCGATGCCGCGCTCCGGCACGTGGGGCAGGAGGAGCAGGCCCTCCGCGAGGCGGCCGGACTGCTGCGGATCCCGCCCCTCGAGCTGCCGCGCCGGCTGCAGAAGCTCCTGGATGAGCAGCGGCAGCTCGAGAAGCAGCTCCAGGAGCTCGAGGGGCGCCTGGTCCGGAGCCGCGCCCTGGAGCTCATCGCCAGCGCGAAAGAGGTGGCGGGCGTGCCGGTGCTCGCCGCGCGCCTGGACGGCCTCGACCCCGAGGGGCTGCGCTCGGTTGTGGATCTCCTCCGCGCGAGGCTCGGCTCGGGCGTCATGTGCCTGGGCGCCGTCACCGAGGGCAAGGTCAATCTGGTGGCCTCCGTCTCCCGGGACCTCACGGGGCGCTTCCAGGCGGGCCGGCTCATCCAGGAGGTGGCCAGGCTGGTCGGCGGCGGCGGCGGCGGGCGTCCAGACCTGGCCCAGGCGGGGGGCAAGGATCCCTCCAGTCTCGACGCCGCCCTGGCGCTGGTGCCGGCCTGGGTCGAGCGCGTGGCCCGGGGCTGACCGCCGCCGCCCTCGAACCGGGAGCACCCCTCATCGGGACACCCTCGATCGCGCGCGCGGCCGGCCCGGTTGGCGCGAGTCGCCCCGGGCGGGCCGCCCTGGCGTCACGCGGGCCCAGCCCCCCACGCTATAGCCTCTGGAGCAGGAGGCCCGTGAGGTAGCGGCTCTCGGGCACGCTCAGGAGCACGGGGTGGTCGCGGCTCTGGCCGAGGGTGGCGAGCACGCGCACCACGATCCCGGCGTCGCCCGCAGCCCCCCGGCAGATCTCCTCGAAGTGTGCCGGGGTGACGTGGTGCGAGCACGAGAAGGTGGCGAGCACCCCGTCCGGCTCGAGGAGCCGGAGCCCCCGCAGGTTGATCTCCTTGTAGCCGCGGGCAGCGGCCTCCACGGCCTCCTTCCTGCGCGTGAAGGGCGGCGGGTCGAGGACCACCAGGCCGAAGCGCTCCCGGCGGGCCTCGAGGCCGCGCAGCTCGTCGAAGGTATTGCCCTCGCGAACAGTTGCGCGCCCGGCGAGACCATTGAGTGCGAGATTCCTCGCCGCCCCGGCCAGCGCCTCGGCCGAGGAGTCCAGCAGCAGCGCCTCACCGGCGCCCGCCTTGAGGGCCTGGCAGGCAAAGGCGCCCATGTAGCAGAAGGCGTCCAGCACCCGGCGGCCGGCTGCGTGGGCTGCCACGAGCCGGCGATTGTCCCGCTGGTCGAGGTAGAGACCTGTCTTCTGGCCCGCGCCGAAGCTCACCGCGAAGCGGCACTCCCCCTCGCTGACGACAGTCTCCATCCCCTCACCCCCGCCGGCGCCCAGCCAGCCGCGCCGGGGGGCGAAGCCCTCGATGCGCGCCGCCGTCGGATCGTCGACCCGGTAGATCGGGCGGCGGGGGAAGAGCTGCCCGAGCGCCTCGGCGATCCAGGGCAGGGCCCGTTCCATGCCGAGGGTCAGCGGCTGGACGACGCTCGCCGGGCCATAGCGGTCCACGACGAGCCCCGGGAGACCGTCGGCCTCGCTCCAGCAGAGCCGATAGGCCTCTGCGACGAGACTCGCGGCCTGGCGGTAGCCGAGCGCCGCCCTCAGCCGGCGGAGGAAGAAGGCGCCGTCCACGGGCTCGTCCCGGCGAGTGAGGAGGCGACAGGCGATGGCCGGGCGGGGGTTGTAGAAGCCCCGGCCCAGGAAGTGGCCGTGCCCGTCCACCACCGTGACCGCCTCGTCGGCGGCCCAGTCGCCCTCGAGGTCGGCGATCTCCGAGCGGTAGATCCAGGGGTGGCCGGCTCGCAGCCGCCGGTCACTGCCAGGCTTGAGGACGAGGGCGGTCACCGAGCCGGGCTCCGCCGCCGGCTATCGCCGGCGCAGGGCGACGACCATCAGGAGCGGGTGATGGGCACGGTCCAGCTTGAGGTGTGGCTTGAAGCCGTAGAACCACTCCGCCAGCTCGAAGCCGCCGGCCAGCGCCACCAGGCTCCGCAGCTCCTGGGGGAACACCATCCGGGAGGCGTGGCGCTGGCGATAGACGCGGCGGCGGCCGTTCTCGTGCGCCTCCAGCTGCAGTTCCTCGTAGAAGACCTGGGTGACCGGGTTGAGGTCCTTGAGCGCCTCGAAGGTGGCCCGCACCGTGGTCCCGCCGCGCCGCCGCGTCCAGGCCCAGCGCCGGGCGGGGTCGGTCCACGACGAGCACACGTAGCGGTCGAAGACGTAGAGCCCGCCCGCCCTCACTGCGCCGGCGACGGAGCGGAGGTGGGCCAGAATGGCCTCGTTGGTGAGGAGATGCCCTTGCGAGTCCTGCATGCAGATGGCCGCGTCCACGGGTCGCGGGAGACGGAAGCGCGTCATGTCGCCCACGTGGAGGCTCACCCTGAGCCCCTTCTTCGCGGCCCGCGTCCGGAGGAAGTCGATGTTCTGCGGGGAGAGGTCGAGCCCGCTCATCCCGTAGCCGCGCGCGGCCAGCCGGATGAGATGCGGCCCGGTGCCGCAGGCGATGTCGAGCACGGTCCGGATCGGCCGACGGGCATAGCGGCGGAAGCAGTGGGCGAGGAAGTCCACCTCCTGCTTCCGGTTCATGTCGAAGGCGATCTCGTAGTCGCGCGGGTCCGAGTACTGTGCACTCACCGGCCCGGCGCCATGCCCAGCATGCCTGGCGGCATGCTGGCCGTGGGCCAGAAGGTGGGCGCCACCCGTTTTCACTTCCCCGTCACCATGTCCAACATGCCTGGCGGCATGTTGGCCGTGGGCGAGAGGGTCGGGGCCACCCGTTTCTCACTTTCCCCACCACGCGAGGATGGCCTCTCGGAGGAGCCAGGAGGCGGTGATGGCGGTCCGGCCGGAGGGGTCCCAGGCCTGGGCCACCTCCACCATATCGGTGCCGACCAGGTGGCAGCCCTCCAGGAGCCGGACGATGTCTACCAGTTCCGAGGCACGGAGCCCGCAGGGCTCCGGCGAGCCCGTGCCAGGCGCCTCCGAGGGATCGAGCACGTCCACGTCGATGGTCACGTAAAGCGGGTGGGGCCGGAGCTCGGGCAGCAGGCGCCGCACGGCTTCCACCGGAGCCAGGGCATGCGCCGGATAGAGGTGTGCGGCGCCGCGGCGGTACTCCGAGCGGTCGCCCGTGCGCATGCCGACCTGATAGACACGCTCGGGAGGCATCACCTCCATCACCCGGGCCATCGCCGAGGCATAGCAGTAACGCTCGCCGAGGAACTCCTCGCGCAGGTCCGGGTGGGCGTCGAGCTGGAGGAGGCGGAGATCCGGGATGGCTGGCGCCAGCGCCTCGATGACAGGCAGCGTGGCGGTGTGGTCTCCGCCGAGCATGATGGCCGCGAGGTTAGGCCGCCAGAAGCGCCGGATCTCCTCCCGCGCCCGGGCGAGCCGCTCCCGCGGCGGGCCCTCGCCGAGCTCGCAGTCGCCGAGGTCGCAGATCGCGAGATCCTCGAGGTCACGGTCCAGGGTGGGGGAGTAGGTCTCGATGGAGTCGGAGAGCGCCCGGAGGTCCCGGGGACCGCGGTGGGCGCCCAGGCGCAGGTTCACGGTGCCCTCGAAGGGGATGCCGAAGAGGACGGCCCGGGCCTCCGGGAGGGAGGCCCGGCAAGCGATGAAGCGGGGGTTCGCCGGGATCAACTACAGCAGATCGTCGTCGGACAGGAGCGTCACGGCGGCCAGGGCGCAGCCGGTGCGCTCCACCCGGTGCTCCACGGCGGCGACCTTCATCTGGGCGATCCGCCATCCGCGGGCCCGGAAGGCCTCCTGGAGCATCTGCACGATCATCGCCTCGGCTTCCTCCCGGGTGGCCTTGTCGTGGAACTCCATGATGACCCCGTTCTTGGCGGGATCGTCGGGGAGCGCCCAACCGACGGCCGCCGCCACCACCTCGCCCGGCACCTCGCTGGTCACGGCGGCGTACGCCGTGGGAACGATGGCGCCCGGCTTGATCCGGGGCAAGGAGACGACCTCGGCGGCGGGAGGGAAGATGCTCGAGACCTTCACCAGGTTGACGTTGCCGATGCCCGCCGCCAGGAGGGCGTTGTCGAAGGCGTTGAGGGGAGTCGAGCCTTCCGCGTTGCCAGCCGTCGCGGCCACCTTCGTCACCGGCTTCCAGCCCATCCGCTCCCTCCTCTCGCCCCACGCGAGGTCGCGCTTCCGGGGCCCCTCACACGAGGGGAATTTTGATTGCTCATGTTAGCGGCTCGACTCGGGAACGCAAGCAAAAACTTGCCCCGCGCAGCGCTCAGCCGCCGCGCGCTGGGCCCGCGGCGCGGCGCCCGGAGAGCTCGCCGAGGGGCGCGAAAGCCAATTTTTTTCTTGCAATGCCTTTTCGCTGGTCCTACATTGAGCGAAATTCTGCCGCAAGTTTTTTTCGGCGGAGAGCTACAGGAAGGGAGGAGAGAACGCGTGCACGCCTTGGGGCGACACCTGCTGCTCGAGCTGTTCGACTGCGACGCAGAGGCCATCAACAGCCTTGAAGTCGTGAAGACGGCGATGGTGGAGGCCGCCCGGCGAGCCCAGGCCACCATCGTGGACGTCGTCTTTCACGAGTTCAACCCGTTCGGCATCAGCGGAGTCGTCGTCATCGCCGAGTCGCATCTGGCGATCCACACGTGGCCGGAGTACCGCTACGCGGCGGTGGACGTGTTCTCCTGCGGCGACGTGCTGCAGCCTCAGGTCGCGGCCGACTACCTCGTGGAGCAGTTCGGCGCCGCGCGGGCGTCGGTCGTTGAGGTCCAGCGGGGTGTCTTCCTGCACGCCGGCATGCCGATGCCGCACAAGCCCGTCGCCGTCGCCTGATGGCGGGTCCCCCGCAGTACAAGTGGTTCTTCGAGACCACTACGCCCGTCGAAGGCCACATGCACGCCATCTCCCGGACCATCACCAGCCTCCAGACCAAGTTCCAGTTCATGGAGATCATGGAGACCCATTCCTACGGCAAGGTCCTGGTCCTGGACGGGCGGATCCAGTCGAGCCAGGCCGACGAGTTCATCTACCACGAGGTCCTGGTCCAGCCCGGCCTCCTGGCCCATCCCCACCCCCGCCGGGCCATGGTCATCGGCGGCGGAGAGGGGGCAACGGTCAGGGAGGTTCTCCGCCACCGCTCCATCACCGACTGCCTCATGGTGGATATCGACGCCGAGGTGGTCGCCGAGTGTCGCAAGCACCTGCCCGAGATGCACCGGGGCGCCTTCGATGACCGGCGCACCCGCCTGCTCCACGAGGACGCCCGGGCGTATCTCGAGAAGACCTCCGACCGCTTCGACCTGATCGTGATCGACCTGGTGGAGCCCCTGGAGGAGGGGCCGGCCTGCCTGCTCTTCACCAGGGAGTTCTACGGCCTGGTGCGGGACCGGCTCACCGACGAGGGCGTGATGACCATGCAGGCCGGGATGACCAAGGTCAACGAGCTGTTCTTCTTCGGCGCCGTCAACCGCACGCTCCGAGAGGTCTTCCCGGTGGTGGCACCCTATCA
Source organism: Candidatus Rokuibacteriota bacterium (assembly GCA_016188005.1). NCBI lineage: Bacteria > Candidatus Rokuibacteriota > Candidatus Rokuibacteriota bacterium. Next base: position 51,476 of record JACPIQ010000095.1, read on the forward strand.
GGGTTTCATCTCCTGCTTCGGGACGCCGTGGGGTTTCGTCCTGGCCTCCAAGGGCGCCGACCCCCGTCGCCAGACGCCGGAGGAGGTCGACCGCCTTCTCGCCCTCCGCCTGGACCCGACGGCCCTCGGGTACTGGAACGGAGCTGCTCACCTGCACTCCTTCAATCTCCCCAAGTTCATCACCCGGGCGATCGAGACCAACGACCGCATCATCACCGACGCCAATCCCCTCATCGTCTCCTAGCCAGCGCCCCTGAGCAGCGCGCCCTCGCTGATCCTCGCCTCGGCCTCGCCCCGCCGCCAGGAGCTGCTTGCCCGGCTGGGGATCCTCTTCACCGTCCGTCCGAGCCATCTCCCCGAGGTGCCGCCGCCGGAGGCCGCTCCGGCCGATGCCGTGGTGGCGCTGGCGCTGGCCAAGGCGCGCGCCGTCGCCCTGGCGCTGCCCGCTCCCGGCGGGGTGGTGCTGGGCGCGGACACCGAGGTGGTGATCGAGGGCGAGCTCCTCGGGAAGCCCGAGGATGCGGCTGACGCGGTCCGCATCCTGCGACGGCTGCGCGGGCGAGTCCACGAGGTCGTCACGGGGCTGGCCCTCGTCGAGGCGCCTCCAGGCGGGCGGGAGGAGACCGCGTCGGTGACGACGCGCGTCCGGATGGCCGACTACGCCGACGCGGCGATCGAGGCCTATGTCGCCACCGGCGAGCCCTTCGACAAGGCTGGAGCGTATGGCGTGCAGGGGCTGGGCGGCCGGCTCGTGGCCGAGGTGGACGGGTGCTTCACCAATGTCGTCGGGCTGCCCGTCTCGACGACACGCCGGCTGCTCCGGGCGTGGGGACTCCTCCCGTGAGCGGGGGCTATCGCGGTCGGGAGGCGAGCACTTCCTCGAGCGCCTCGGTCCTGAGCAGGCCCGAGAGCGCGCGCGGCAGGCGAACCACCGAGGGGAGGCCAGCCCGCTCGCGCGCCATCTCCACCGCGCGCTCCAGGGCGTCGGCCGTGACGCGCCCATCGGGCAGCGCGACCCCCCGAGCGGCGGCGAGCCGCGGGGCGAACTCCTCACTGGCGCCCGTCACGGCGCCGGGCAGGCGCGCGCGCAGCTCGTCGGGCGTTGCCTCCCGGAGCCGTGCCGTGGCTCTCAGCAGGGCGCGGACCAGCGGCGTCAGCTCTCGGGCGCCGAGCCGGCTGTCTGCGCGCATGAAGAGGGCGGCGTGAACCGTGAGTCCCCCGAGCCAGCGCGCTGCCTCGTCCGCCCTCCTGAAGTCCGCGAACAGGCGGGCCTGCCGGTCCTCGAGGAGGCGGCTGGCCCAGGGCTCCCCGATCATCGCGGCGGCGACGGCGCCCGAGCCGATGGCGCCGGCCAGGCCCCGGTCGCCGTGGCTTGTGATGGTCACCCGCTGGGGCGGAACGCCGGCCCGGGCGAGCAGGAAGTGGAGGAGGGCGGACTCGGGCGTCCCCGGCGACGGGATCCCCACCGTCTTGCCCGCCAGATCGTCGAGGCCCCGGATGGAGTCGGCCCGACCGGGAGCGATCAGGAGGGCCGCGGGAGACGCCGCGGTGAGGCCGAAGACGAGCCGCGGCGGTTCTCCGCGGAGGTGGCCGAGCCGGAGCGCGGCCTCCACGGAGGTGGCGGCCAGATCGGTCCGCCCCTGGGCCAGCGCCTCGGCGGCCGCGGGCTCGCCCCGGAGGCTGCGCAGCGTGACCCGGAGCCCTTCGTCGGCGAAGTAGCCCTCGGCCTCCGCGACCCGGACAGCCAGGTACTCCGGAGAGGTCGGCGGGCCCGCCACGGCGATGCTGAGCGTGGTCTGCAGCAGGAGCATGAGACCGATCACGCTGTCTCCTCCGTCACCGCCATGAGTCCCACCAGGGACGGGAGGCATTCATGGGCGCGCTGAAGGCGTCGCGGGATCCAGTCAAGCGCCGCCTCCTCAGTCTGCACGTGGCGCTTCTCGCGCGATTCGGGCCGCAGCGGTGGTGGCCGGCCCGGGGCCCCTTCGAGGTCGCCGTGGGCGCCATCTTGACCCAGCATACCGCCTGGAGCGCCGCGGCGCGTGCTGTCGGTAACCTGCGGTCGGCTCGCGCCCTCACGGCCGCCAGGCTGGCCGCCCTGTCCGCGCCGAGACTTCAACGACTGGTCCGCCCCGCGGGGACGTACCGGCTCAAGGCGCGCCGGCTGCGCGGCTTCACGGCCTGGCTGCTGGCGCGGCACGCCGGACGCATGGCCGCGCTCGAGGGCGAGCCGCTGGCCAGGCTCAGGGGGGAACTGCTCGCTCTACCCGGGATCGGCCCCGAGACGGCCGATTCCATCCTCCTCTACGGCGCCGGCCGGCCCGTCTTCGTGGCCGACGCCTATAGCCGGCGCGTTCTCGCCCGCCATCGCCTCGTGGCGCCGGACATCGGCTACGAGGATCTCCGCCGCTTCCTGGAAGCCCACTTGCCTGGAGATCCTCGGCTCTTCAACGAGCTGCACGCCCTCCTCGTGGCCGTGGGCAAGTCCCACTGTGGTGCCCGCCCGCGCTGCGGCGGATGCCCGCTCAGCGGAGACCTCAGGGGCCGACGGCCTCGAGGATGAGCCGCGCGATGCGGTCCGCGGCATCCGGCACCGCCAGGCTCCGGGCCCGCTCACCCATGGCGCGCAGCTCGGCAGGGGTCGACAGGAGCGCCGTGATCGCCTCCAGCAGCCGCTCCGGGGTCAGCGAGACCTGGGGGAGCAGGACGGCTGCCCTCGCGGCCTCGGCCAGGCGCGCATTGGCCGTTTGCTCGTCGCCGCGCGTGCCCGGTAGCGGGATGTAGAGGGCCGGCCGCCCGAGGTGGCAGCACTCGGTGACCGTGCCGGCCCCGCTCCGGCCCACCACGAGGTCGGCGGCGGCGTAGATGTGCCGAAGCTCGGCGCCGACATGGGGCCTGAGGGCGTAGCGGCGGCCGAGCCGCTCGGGCAGCTGCCGGGCTTGCTCCTCGAGCCACTCGAGGTCGCCCGTCTCCAGGTTGGCGCCGGCCTGGTGGATGATCTGGCCGATCTCCAGCAGCGGACCCAGGGTGGCCCCGACGGTGCGGTTGATCCTGTGCGAGCCCTGCGATCCACCGGTCACATACACCACCGGCCTGGCCGCGGTCAGGCCGAAGAGCCGGCACCCCTCCTCCCGGGAGCCCCCGAGGAGCTCAGGCCGGATCGGGTTGCCGGTGAGCACGATCCGCTCCCGGGGGAACTCCTCGCCCGTCAGCGGAAAGGTGAGCGCGATGCGACGGGCGAAGCGGCCCGCGATCCGGTTGGCAAGCCCCGGCACCGCCGTCTGCTCGTGGACGATCACGGGGACGCCCAGCGAGCGCGCGGCCAGGGCCGGCGGCAGTGCCACGAACCCGCCGGTGGCGAAGAGCAGGTTCGGGGCGAGGCGCCGGAGCAGCCGCCGCGACTGGAGGAAGCCCGTCGGGACGCGCAGGCCAAGGTCGGTGACGTTGCGCCAGTCCCAGTAGCGGCGCAGCTTGCCGGTGGCGATGGTGTGATACGCCAGCCCCGCCTCGGGCACGCGCCGGGCCTCGATGCCGTGCCGGCTGCCGATCCATTGCACGTCGGTGATGCCGTGGCGGCCGAGCGCGGCCGCCACGGCGAGCCCCGCGCTCGTGTGTCCACCCGTCCCGCCTCCGGCAATGACTATCCTCATCGGGTGCCGGGACCCGAGCCGGGCTCCGCTCCCGCGCTTCGGACCCTCGCGAGGCGGACACCTGTGCGGCCGATCAGAGCTGTGCTCACCGCGGCTCCCGATCCCTCCACGGCGCTCATCCGCACGCTGTCGAGGCGCTCTGGCCGGCCGCCGGCGCCAGCCCCGTGTAGCTCGCGCGCTCCAGCACGACGCCGGCCCACTCGCGCGCGACCTCCGCGTTGAGGCACGGCTCGGGCGCAAGGCCGCAGGGGGCGACCACCTCCCCGAGCAGCAGTCGCCGGATGTGCTCGAGCCTCCGCCGGGGATCGTAGCGATCGAGGAGGAACGGGGCGGTCCGGGCCTCGTGGGGCAGGCGAGAGGCGTTGAAGACCAGCGTGTCGCCCGGCTGTACCGCTTCCTGCAGGTACTGGGACACCTCTCTCCACGGCTCCTTCTGGTCCCCGCGGTAGTGGTAGAAGGTTCCCAGCGCCAGCACGGCCGCCAGGGCAGGCAGGCCGAGGCGACGCAGCAGCCGCCAGCGGGAGTCGCCGAGAGATCCGAGGAGCAGCGCCACGGGGACCACCACGACGATGAGCACGCGCTGGATGAGCACGGGCCGTACCATCAGGCTCAGCGCGGAGAGCAGCGCGATCGGAAGCGCATAGGCGGCGACCAGGGTGTGTATGGCTCCCCGCCGCTCCCGCTCGGCGCCGGCGCCGGCCCAGACGAGCGCACCCAGCAGCACGGCGAACCACACCCAGCGGCCGAGGACCTGGCCGGTTTCGAGCCCGAGCTGGTTACGGAGCATGGCCGACAAGGGGGGGATCGGCCTGACGGTGAGGTCGTAGAACGCATCGAGACGGTGGACCCGGATGAGGAGGGCACTCACGGTGATGGCCGCGAGGGCGAGAAGCATGGTGGAGCGCCCCGCCGCCGGCCTCGGCGTCATGGCGGGCGGGTCAGCGGCGTTCGAGCGCCAGATCGATGAGCCGCGAGATGAGCGCGGAGTAGGAGAGGCCCGAGGCCTCCCAGAGCCGCGGGTAGGCGGAGGTGGCGGTGAAACCGGGGATCGTGTTGATCTCGTTCACCAGCGCCCGGTCGTCGTCCTCGACGAAGAAGTCCACGCGCGCCATGCCGGCGCAGTCGATGGCCTGGAAGGCCTGCACGGCGAGCGCCCGCACGCGCGCCGTGGTCTCCGCCGACAGCGGGGCGGGGATCTGGAAGGTCGTCTGCCCGGCGCCGTACTTGGTCTCGTAGTCGTACCATTCGCCGGCATAGCAGACCTGGCCCGGGAGCGAGGCCTCGGGCCTGTCGTTGCCGAGGACGGCGACCTCCACCTCGCGCCCGGAGACGGCGCGCTCCACGAGAATGCGGCGGTCATGACGGGCGGCCGCGGCCAGCGCCGCGGGGAGCACCTCGAGCGCCTTGACCTTGCTGATGCCGACGCTCGAACCCAGGTTGGCGGGTTTCACGAAGCAGGGGAAGCCAATCTGCTGTCCCAGGGCGCGTGCCACGCTGCCGGGATCGGCCGCCAACTCGTGGCGCCGCACCACCGCGTACTCGACCACCGGCAGCCCATGGGCCCTGAACATGTCCTTCATGGCGGCCTTGTCCATGCCCACGGCCGAGGCCAGCACGCCAGCCCCCACATAGGGCAGCCCCGCCAGCTCCAGGAGCCCCTGGATGGTGCCGTCCTCACCGCGGGGCCCGTGGAGCATGATCCAGACCACGTCGAGCTCGCGGGCGAGCCCGGGGGGCAGGGCCTCGCTGGTCTCGACCCGCGCCAGCGACCGGGGCTCGGCCGCTCCCGTGGCTCGCTCGGCCAGCGCGCGCTTGACGCCGGCCTCCTGTCCGCCCGCGGTGAGCGCCCGGCGCGCGGCCTCCTCGGAGAGCGCCCGGAGCGGGTCGCCGCCCACGAGCCAGCCTCCGGCCAGCGTGATGCCGATGGGGACGGGCTCGAAGCGGTCGCGGTCCATGGCCGCCATCACCGAGGCGGCCCCCGCGAGGGACACCTCGTGCTCCCCTGACTTGCCGCCGAAGATGACCCCGACCCGAAGCCTCCTGCCGCGGTGGCTTCCGCCCATGGCTCCCTTGTATCAGATCCGCCGGGGAGTGCGGGAGAGATCCCTGAAGCCCACTGCGATGGGGCCCAGGAGGGCGCCAGCGCCCAGGAGACCGAAGCCCCAGATCCATGCGCCGTCAGCCGAGGCGCCGAACCGCGGCGCCCAGTCCAGCGCCACCCCGAAGGCCACGGGCCCCAGCGCGCCGAGGCTGAAGCCCACCGTGGATTGCAGCGCCATGGTGCGCCCGAGGTACACGGGCTCGGCGTGATCGGCCACTCCGGTGGAGATGATGGCGGACTCGGCGGTGACGAGGATGCCGTAGAGCAGCCCCAGCGCCACGAGCGCTCCCCACGACCAGGAGAGCGCCCAGCCCATGGTGAGCGAGCAGGCCGCCGAGAGCAGCATGAAGGCGCTGATGGGCCTGGCGCGTCCCAGGCGGTCCGACAGGAGCCCGGAGAAGGGATGGGGCAGCGCCCCCACCGCCAGCACCGCCGAGCCCGCCAGGGCCGCCGTGCGCGTGGCCTCGGCGAGATCGGCCCCCTTGGCCACGAGACTCGCGGTGAAGAAGGGCACGATCCAGCCGCGCATGCCCATGAGCTCCCAGGTGTGGCCGCCATAGGCCGCGATGAGCCGGACGGCCGAGTGATTCCTCAGCACAGGCCCCAGTCCGGCTCGCGGCTGGCCCTCGGCTGAGGCGGGCTTCGGCACCACGGCCATGCCCCGGGGCAACACGAACCAGGCGATGATCCCCCCGGCCAGCGGTCCCATGCCGGTGACGGCGAAGGCCCAGCGCCACCCCCAGTGCGCATACGCCCAGGCCGTGACGAGGAGCGAGACGGAGGTGCCGATGGTGAAGGCGCCGATGTAGCAGCCCATGGCGAAGCCGCGGCGGCCCGAGGCGAAGCGCTCGGCCACCAGCCGCATGCCCGGCATATAGGTGCCGGCCAGCCCGAGCCCCACCAGCCCGCGCAGCGCCAGGGCCGACACGAAGCCCTCAGCCCAGAAGGCGAAGGCCACGCTCGTGAGGCCGGCCCAGAGCGCGCTCAGGAGGTAGATCCGCCGCGGCGGCATGTAATCCGTGAGCGTGGCCAGGATCGCCACGGCCGCGATGTAGCCGACCTGGTAGAAGCCCGTGATGGTCCCAGCCTGGGTGTCGGAGAGGCGCCATTCCAGCTTGAGGAGCGGCAGCAGCGCGGTGAAGTTCGAGAAGACGAGGAGCGTGCCGAGCTCGGAGGCGCAAACGGCGGCGAGCCACGGGCCGCGGCTCACCGGCGGCCCCGCGCCCGCTGCTCCCTCCACTGGCGGAGCCGCGCCGCCAGCTCCTTCTCGAGGCCGCGCTCCGTCGGGCGGTAGTAGATATGCCCGCGGAGCGCCTCGGGCAGGTGCTCCTGGTCCACCTGCGCGTCGGGGGCGTCGTGGGCGTACTGGTAGCCCTGGCCGTAGCCGAGATTGGCCATCAGCCCCGTGGGCGCGTTGCGGAGATGCAGCGGCACAGGCTCCGACGGCCTGTCACGGATGTCGTCCTTGACCTGGTTGTAGGCGACGTAGATGGCGTTGGACTTGGGCGCCAGCGCCAGATAGCAAGCCGCCTGCGCCAGCGCCAGCTCCCCCTCGGGGGTCCCGAGGAAGTGATAGGCCTCCCTGGCGTCGAGCGTGACCCGGAGCGCCTGGGGGTCGGCATTGCCCACGTCCTCCGAGGCGAAACGCACGAGCCGCCGGGCGACGTAGAGGGGATCCTCGCCCGAGTCCAGCATGCGCCCGAGCCAGTACAGCGCGCCGTCCGGATCCGAGTCGCGCAGGGACTTGTGCAGGGCGGAGATGAGGTTGTAGTGCTCCTCGCCCGACTTGTCGTAAAGGAGCGCCTTCCGCTGGGCGGCTTCCTGGATGGCGGCCTCGGTGATCCGCCCGCAGGATGTGCCGGCCGGCCGGGCCGATTCCAGCGCCACCGCCAGCTCGAGGATGTTGAGCGCGCTCCTGGCGTCGCCATTGGCGAGCCGGGCGACAAGCCGGAGGGCGGCGGGGTCGGCCACGACGGCGCTCTTCCCCAGGCCGCGGTCGGCGTCGCCGAGGGCGCGCTCGAGGAGGCCCACCACCACGTCCTCGCCGAGGGGATGAAGGACGTAGACGCGGCAGCGGGAGAGCAGGGCGGCGTTCACCTCGAAGGACGGGTTCTCCGTGGTGGCGCCCACGAGCACGAGGCTGCCCTTCTCCACGTGGGGGAGGAAAGCGTCCTGCTGGGCCCGGTTGAAGCGGTGGATCTCGTCCACGAAGAGGATGGTGCGCCGCCCCGCGCGCTGGCGCTCGATCTCGGCCTCGGCGGTCACCTGGCGGATCTCCTTGACGCCGGAGAGCACCGCCGAGAAGGTGGCGAAACGCGCGCCCGCCACCTCGGCCGTGAGCAGCGCGAGCGTCGTCTTGCCGGTGCCCGGCGGGCCCCAGAGGATCATGGAGTGCAGCGAGCCCTCCTCGAGCGCGCGGCGCAGGACCTTTCCGGGGCCCAGGAGATGGTCTTGTCCCACCACCTCGTCGAGCCCACGTGGGCGCATGCGGTCGGCCAGCGGGGCAGGCGGGGGCGTACGGGGCGCCGGCGGGTCGAAGAGATCCACGCCGGGATTATACCCGCCGGCACTCAAGCGAGCGCGGCGGCGAGATCCAGCAGGGAGGCGATGGACGCGGTGATGGCGACACCGCGGCGGGCCAGCTCGGCGTGGTCGCTCCGGTAGGCGATGAAAGGCACGCCGCCGGCCTGGGCGGCGAGCCCATCCACCCAGGAGTCGCCCACCATGACGATGCGCTTGGCCCCGGGCCAGCGCTCCCGCACCACGCGGAGGCCGTCGGGATCGGGCTTGAGGTGGCGCACGTCGTCGCGCGTGACGATCAGGTCGAGGTGCCTGCCGAGGCCGAAGCGGGACAGGACAAAGTCGGCCGCGACGCGATCGTTGTTGGTCCAGACGGCCGTGGCGAAGCCGACAGCCTTCATGGCCGCCACGGCCTCGACCGCGAAAGGCTCGAGGCTCGCCTCCTGCATGGCGCGCCGCTCGTGGGCGACGGGGATGGCGAGCACGTCGGCCTCCAGCTCGGGCGCCTCGCGCCGGACCAACGTCAGCAGCTCGGGCGCCGACCAGCGCAGCTCGCGCGCCGGGACGGCGAGGCCCCGGGCGCGCATCAGCGCCTCCATCTCCCGGCCCACCGCGCGCAGGTCCAGCGGCGAGGAGACGAGGGTGTGGTCGAGATCGAAGACGCAGACGGCAGCCGGAGCGAGCACGCCAACAGGGTAGCAGATTTCCCGGCCGGGGCGGGGGGCCCTCCCCGCGGAACACGCTGAGTCGCCACGCGCGTCAGCTCTCGAGAGGGGATGCGGGCTCTAGCGGGGGATCAGGGAGGCGCCCGCGCCGCCGGCTGCCGTGAGCAGGACGACGAGCCAGGCCGGCGCTTTCCAGAACGCCAGCATGCCGAAGGCTGCTAGGGCGAGGGCCACATCGGCCGGGGCCCGGATCGCGCTCGTCCATACCGGCTGGTACAGGGCGGCCAAGAGGAGCCCGACCACGGCTGCATTGATGCCGCGGAGCGCCGCCTGGAAGCCCGATCGGCCGCGGAGGTCATCCCAGAAGGGGAGCGCCCCGATGATCAGGAGGAAGGAGGGCAGGAACACCGCCGCCAGGGCCAGCGCGGCGCCCGCGACCCCGCTGGGCGCTGGTGCCATCACCGCGCCGAGGTAGGCGGCGAAAGTGAAGAGGGGGCCGGGCACGGCCTGGGCGGCGCCATAGCCAGCGACGAACTGCTCGCCCGCCACCCAGCCGGGCGGGACGACCTCGGCCTGGAGGAGCGGGAGGACCACGTGGCCCCCGCCGAAGACCAGAGATCCGGCGCGGAAGAAGCTCTCGAACACCGCCAGCGCGTGGCTCGGCACGAGCTGGCGCGCGATCGGCAGCGCGACCAGCAGGCCAAAGAACAGCACGAGCGCGGAGGTGCCCAGCCGGCGGCTGACAGGCGGTGGCGCCTGCGCGGAGGCGGGGGGGCCGGTGCCTGGCAGCAGCCGCAACCCCACGAGGGCCGCGACCCCGATGATGGTGACCTGCCCGATGCCTGTGGGCCACAGGACGGCCCCGATGGCGGACAGGAGCGCGATGGTGGCCCGCCCGCGGTCCGGCGCGAGCGCTCGCGCCATTCCCCAGACCGCCAGGGCCACGACGGCGACAGCGACCACCTTGAGTCCGTGCAGCCAGCCGGCATCAGCCACCCCGAGCCCGCGCATGCCGTAGGCGAAGGCCACCAGCGCGATGGCCGAGGGCAACGTGAAGCCGAGCCAGGCCGCCAGGCCGCCCACCAGGCCCGCCCGCGACACGCCGATGGCGATGCCGACCTGGCTGCTGGCCGGGCCGGGGAGGAACTGGCAGAGCGCCACCAGATCAGCGTATGTCGCCTCATCGAGCCACCGGCGCCGGACCACGTACTCCTCGCGGAAATAGCCGAGGTGCGCGATCGGGCCGCCGAACGAGGTCAGCCCCAGGCGCGCCGCGATGCCCAGCACCTCCGGGACATGGGAGGCGTGTCGCCGCCACGCGGGGCCGGCCTGCGCTTCCGCGCCCGGCGCCGCGTCCTGCCCGCTCACCGGCGAGCGACTCCGCTCTTGTGTCGCCGTCCGCGCGCCCCGCTCGACGAAGGCCGGGAGGGCAACGGCGGAGACGAGGGCTGGCGGGGCGGCCCGAGCACCTCCCCCACCAGCTCCATGACTTGCCTGCGCGCGGCGGCCAGCGCCCGCTGGCCGCGGGCGGTGCTCGTGTAGTACTTGCGGACCCGTCCGCCCACCACGCGCGCCTCCAGGCGGAGGTATCCAGCCTCGGCCAGACCGTGGAGGATCGGGTAGAGCGTGCCCGGGCTCAGCGCGTACCCGTGGCGCCGGAGCTCCTCGATCAGCGAGAGCCCGAAGACGGGCTGCTCCGCCGCATGGTGGAGGACGTGGATCCGGACGAAGCCGAGGAAGAAGTCACGGAACATTTACGCTGGCCGATATCGGCAATACGTATAGCATCCGCCACCTGCCGGTGCAAGTCCGGCGAACGGGAGCGCCCGAGAGGGCATTGCCAGGACACAGCCGCTCATGTATCGTATGCCGATAACGAAGACCGATAAACAGGAGCCCGCCCGTGGACTACGTGGTGATCTGCGGGGCAGCGCTGATCGTGGCCGCCCTGACACTGTTCTCCGGCTTCGGCCTGGGGACCCTCCTGATGCCCGTGTTCGCCCTGTTCTTTCCCGTCCAGGTGGCCGTCGCGGCGACGGCATGCGTCCACCTGGCCAACAACATCTTCAAGGTGTTCCTGGTGGGCCGGCATGCCGACTTCGCGGTCGTCGCGAGATTCGGCCTCCCGGCCGCCCTGGCCGCCGTGGGCGGGGCGCTGCTCCTGGAGCGCCTCGCGGGCGCCGAGCCGCTCGCGCGGTACAGCCTCGGCCAGGGCACCCACGTCGTGACACCGGTGAAGCTCCTGGTCGCCGCGCTGATCGTCGCCTTCGCCGCGCTGGAGCTGATGCCACGCTTCGCCACGTTCGCCTTCGACAGGAAGCTCATCCCGCTGGGCGGAGCGCTGTCGGGTTTCTTCGGCGGCCTGTCCGGTCACCAGGGCGCCCTGCGCACCGCCTTCTTGATCCGCGCGGGTCTCGCGAAGGAGGCCTTCATCGGCACGATGGTCCTGTCGGCCGTCGTGGTCGACGTCTCCCGCCTCATCGTCTACGGGCGCGCCGGCCTGGCCGGCTCCCTCGGGGCCGTCGCCGGGAGCGGCGCCAGCGTCTGGGGCCTCGTGGCGGCCGGGTCGCTGGCCGCCTTCGCGGGCTCGCTCATCGGCGCGCGCCTGGTGAAGAGCGTCACCATGCACACCATCCAGGGGCTTGTCGGGGCGCTCCTGCTGCTGCTGGGGATCGCGCTGGGGACGGGGCTCGTCTGAGCGCCCATCCATTCCCCCGCGCTTACGCCGGGTCTGCGGGGAGCCGCGTCAGGAGGTCGCGCAGCATCTCGAGGCCGCCGCGGTCGAGCGCGCGGTACGAGACGATCACCTCCACGTCAGGGGGCAGCCTGCCGGCCATCCGGGTCGCGCCCTGCTCCGAGCACACCACCGTGCGCGTCCGGGCGAGCATGCGGTCGATTGACCAGGGATCGTCCACGGAGGCGAGCACGGGTGTCAGGTGCGACAGGCCGGCTGCCTGGAGGGAGCGGAGCAGATTCTGACTGCCGGTGGCCGTGTTGCAGACGAGCCCGACGGTGGTGCCCTCCGGCAGCTCGGTGAGTCGCAGCAGGGCCGAGATATTGGCTTCGGAGAGCAGCGCCACCACCGGCGGCCCGTCCGGCCCCACCATGTGCTTGACCTCGTGGACGTGGAAGAAGGTCGTGACCACGATCCGGTAGCCCCCGAGGTCGCCGGTCTCCTGGGTCAGTCGGTCCGGCAGCTCGTCCACGAGGATCCGGTCCACGCTGAGCGGCAGCGCGGCCTCGATCTCATCGCGGTAGCGATTGAGCTCCTCCCAGTTGCACTCGACGAGGAGCGCACGCGCCCTGACGGGCGTGCCCGGGCGGCCCCTGTCACCGGGGCCCCGGGCGGCCACGGTGGCGAGCACCTCGTCCTGGGTGAAGCCGAGCTGGCGCGCGCGCGCGAGCATCTCGGCGACCAGGCGCTCGAGCGAGAGCGCGGCCCGCCCCTCCCGTGACGGTGAGCGCTCCACCACGAAGGTGCCGCGGCCCGGGCGGCTCTCGAGATAGCCGTCCCTGTGCAGGTCGGCGAGCGCCCGGGCCGCGGTGTTCCGGTTGATCCTGAGGAAGCCGGCGAGCTGGCGCACCGTCGGCAGCTGCATGCCGGACCTGAGCCCGCCGGTCTCGATCAGATGGCGGATCTGGGTCGTGAGCTGCGCATGCACCGATACCGCGCTCTGGCGGTTGACCCGGAGGCTCGGGGGCGGTGTGATCTGCGCGGGCTCACGAACCATCGATCGGGTTCCCTAGGCCGTGGCGGCGCGCTTGGGCTCGCCGGCAGCGCGCGGGGCGTGCCCCGCCAGCCATCGCCCGATCCTGATCAGGCTGAGCCCCAGGAAGACCCGCACCGGCCGGCGCGCGGGTCGGAGAGACTGAAGGACGGCCTGTCGGGCCGCGAATGCCCGGGCCTCCTCAAGCCGCTCTCTGACCAGCCAGGCCTCCAGGTGCGTGTTCATCGTCGTTCCTCCTTCTGGCCCATCGCTTTCGGGTCGGGCCATGTGGTTCTCTTATGTCCTAGTACACTATGACACTCTATTGGATGCTGTCAACCACTAAGTCGTCGCGTCCCTATGACACTTCCTAAACTACGTACTCTAGAGGCTTTACTACCCTTGTCTCATTCACGCCATGGGCCGGGCGTGCCCATTTTCTCCTCAGGAACTTCCCGATGGCGCTAAGGTCTAACCGTGACGGAGGAGGCCCCGAGAGATGAGGAGAGGATGGTGGCGCGACTCCGCGCCGGTGAGGCGGAGGCCTTCGAGGATCTGGTGAAGCGCTACCAGCACAGGGTATTCGGCGTGGCGCTCCGGATGCTCGGCAGCCAAGCCGAGGCCGAGGAGATCGCCCAGGAGGTGTTCCTACGGGTGCACCAGAGCATCGCTGGCTTCCGGGGAGACTCGAAGCTCTCGACCTGGCTCTATGCCATCGCCTCTCGCCTCTGTCTGAACCGTCTGGCCACGGCCGAGCGGCGGATGGGCCGTCGCGGGGAGGAGGCGCTTGGCCGCCTCAGCGCGACGGGCGCAGGGCCGGCTGGGGACCTTGAGCGCAGCGAGGTCGAGGCCGCGCTGTCACGGGCCATCGCCGAGCTGCCGGAGGACCGGCGCATCGTGGTGGTGCTGCGCGATCTGGAAGGGCTCTCGTACGAGGAGATCGCCCAGGCGCTCGCGCTCGAGCTGGGCACGGTTCGGTCGCGGCTGCACCGGGCGCGGATGGACCTCAAGGAGAAGCTGGAGCGCTTCTTTCCATGACCTGCCACGACGCGCGCGAGCACTTCTCGGCGCTCCTGGACGAGGCCCTCGCAGGCCAGGAGCGGGCCGCCGTGGACCGTCACCTGGAAGGTTGCGCGGAGTGCCGCCAAGAGCTCGGGCGCTTCCAGCGCACCGTGGCTCTGATCCATGGGCTGGCGCCGGCGCGTGCCCCCGTCGGCTTCGTGGACCGAGTGCTCGCGGCGGCGCGACCGACCTCGTGGCACGAGCGCGTTGGCCGGCGTCTGCTCGGGCCCTGGCGCCAGAGGGTCCCGCTGGGGGCCGCGGCCCTCCTGCTTGTCGCCGGCGCGGCTGTCTACGTCTTTCAGAAGACGCCCGAGCTCCAGCAGGCGGCTCGCCCGGAAGCCCCAGTGGCGCCGCCTCCTGTCGCGCCCTCGCCGGCCGTACCCCCGAAAACGGCCCCGGTCACGCCCGAGGCGGCTCCGGCTCAAGCCCGGCCGGTTCCGGCGCCTCCCGCCGCAAGGAGCAAGGTCGCGGAACGAGCGCGGGACAAGGTAGGGGCCGTCACGGCTCCGCCCCGAAGTGATGAGGAGAGCCGGGTCGGCAAGAAGGGCGAGAGCCAGGAGGGAGCGGCCCCGCGCGCGGAGCAGCCGGCCACCTCCGGCGCCGCCGCGGAACCCGAGGCCGCGCCAAAGGAGCAGAAGGATGCGTCCCGGCAGAGTCCGGCGGCCACGGTGCCGGCAGCGATCCAGGGGGCCCCGGAGATCATGGGCCGGCTGGCGGTGGCCGACCGCGCCGAGGCCATGCGAGCCCTGACCGAGCTGGCCGCCAGGGTGGGGGCCAGCGAGGCCTCCCGGCCCGCGGAGGGTGACGAGAGTTTCATCGAGCTCTGGCTGCCCCGCGAGGCTTATCCCGCGCTGGTCGAGGGCCTGGGGCGCATCGGCCGGTGGACGGTCGAGCGCGAGCCCACCCCGCTCCCCGCCCGGCTCCGCATCGGCATCCGGCTCACCGGCTGACAGTTCATCCGGGAACTTTCCCGGCCTCGTCCTGTCCTACCGGGCAGAGGCACCAGAGCCCGATCAGACAGGAGGACGGATCCATGAAGACGCGATGGCTGGCACTCACCCTGCTGTGCGCTCTTGCAGTCGCTCCGGCGGCCGCCGCAGGGCCTCTCCCCATCACCCGCCAGACACAGAAGGAGGTCATGGTGACGATCTACAACGGCAACCTGGGCCTCGTGAAGGACCTCCGCGAGGTCCGCCTCCCGGCGGGCATGATCGAGGTCCACTTCATGGACGTGGCCGCGCAGATCGATCCCACCACGGTCCATCTCAAGTCCCTCACCGATCCCGCCGGGCTCAAGATCCTCGAGCAGAACTACGAGTACGACCTCCTGTCGAGCCAGAAGCTCATGGAGAAATACGTCGGCCGGAAGGTGCGGCTCTACCAGGGGAACGGCTCCTATCAGGAGGCGACCCTGCTCTCGACCAACGGCCCCGTCTACGAGATCAACGGGCAGATCCACATGGGTCACTACGGCAACGTCGTGCTGCCCGCGCTGCCGGAGAACCTCGTCTCCCAGCCCACGCTGGCGTGGCTCCTGCGCAGCCAGGCCGACCGCTTGCAGCGCGTCGAGGCCTCGTACCTCACCGGCGGGATCAACTGGAAGGCCGACTACGTCATGGTGATCAACTCCGCTGACACGCGGACGGACGTCACCGGGTGGGTGACCGTCAACAACCGAAGTGGGGCCAGCTACGGCAATGCCACGCTCAAGCTCGTCGCGGGCGACGTGAACCGGGCCGCGGACCGGCCTCGCCAGGGGCGGGTGCTCGAGATCGCGGCCAAGGCCACCTCGCTGGCCGATGCCCGTCGCGAGTTCGCCTCCGAGGGCTTCTTCGAGTACCACCTCTACACGCTGGACGGCCGGACGACGATCAAGGACAACCAGACCAAGCAGCTCGCCCTGATGTCGGCCGCCGAGGTGCCCGTCGAGAAGCAGCTCCTCTACTACGGGGCCGAGGAGTACTACCGCAACGCCTACGGCATGCCCATCTCGACGCAGAAGGTCCAGGTCTACCTCCAGCTGCGCAACAGCAAGGAGAACCGCCTCGGGGTGCCCCTGCCCAAGGGCAAGATCCGGGTCTACAAGGCCGACAGGTCCGGCAGCCAGCAGTTCATCGGCGAGGACTGGATCGACCACACGCCCAAGGACGAGCGCGTCAAGATCAAGATGGGCAACGCCTTCGACGTGGTCGCCGAGCGCACCCAGAAGGACTGGCGGAAGATCGCCCCCGGCCTCTACGAGGTGGAGTGGGAGATCGCGCTCCGCAACCACAAGAAGGAGGAGCAGACCGTGACGGTCATCGAGCCCGTGCCCGGCGACTGGCAGGTGCTCCACGCCAGCCACCGCGGCGACAAGGTCGAGGCCCACACGCTCCGGTTCCAGGTGCCGGTGGGGCCCGAGGGGGCGGCCAAGCTCACCTACCGTGTCCGCCTGAGGTTCTAGACGCTCACGTCCCGTCTGCACCTGGGGTCAGGTCTTGCATTACGACAAGTGCTGGATTGCAAGACCTGACCCCACCGCGGGACCCGCACGCCTCGCGGGTCGCCCTTCGCGAGAGCCCCGGGCCAGCCTGGGCGGGAGGAGCCTCGCTCCCGCCCCAGGGTGCGGAGGATTCGTGGTAGGGTGAGCCTGTCATGGGGTTCTCGATGTGCCGGGCCGCCGTGGTCCTTCTCGTCGTGCTCGCATGCGCAGGCCTCGACGCCCCGCCAGCCGCAGCCCTCGAGGAGCGTGAGCGCCTCCTCCTGGTGGGCGAGCGCGCCTTCCAGGACAGGCTCCACGCCCTCTCCCGCCAGGCGCTGGAGCGTTTCCTCGAGCGCTACCCCTCTGACGCCCGCGCGCCCGAGGCCACGCTGCTCCTGGGCAAGGCGAGGCTGGCCCTCGGTGCCCTCGACGCGGCGCTGGACGCCTTCCGTCGGGCCCAGGGCTTCTCCCCGCCGCCGGGCCAGCCCGAGGAGGCCCGCTTCTGGGAAGGAGAAACGCTCTTCCGACTGCGGCGCTTCGAGGCCGCGCGCGCCGTCTACGACCGGCTCCTGGCCGACAACGCCGCCTCCCCCCTGGCTCCCGACGCGCTGTACGGCCTCGGGTGGGCGCAGCTCGAGCTCAAGCAGCGCGAGGCGGCCATCACCGCCTTCCGGCAGCTCATCGAGGCGTTCCCCGAACATTCCAGCGTTCCTTCGGCGACCGTCTATCTCGCGCGGACGCTCGTGGAGGCCAAGCGCTTCGAGGAGGCGGCCGGGCTCCTGAGCTCCTTCCCCGAGCGCCATCCCAACCACGCGCTCGTGCCCGATGCCCGCTACCTGCTGGGCTATGCGCGGGTCTCCGGGGGCCACACCTCGCAGGGGCTGGCCGACCTCCGCGCCTTCATCGCCGCCCACCCGGGGCACGAGCTGGCCGTGCAGGCCCGGCGCATGGTCGTGGCCGCCGTCGTGCGCGGGGGGCGGAAGGACGAGCTGGCCCAGGAGTACAGCAGCCTCATGGCGCAGTCCCCGCGCACGGCCGAGGCCCTGTACGACGCGGGCCTCGTGGCCTCTCAGCTCGGGCGCCCGCGCGATGCCGAGAGCGCCTGGGCGGCATTGCGGACCGAGTTCCCCAAGCACGCCCTGGCTGCCCGCGCCTCCCTCGATCTGTCGCAGAGCGCCTTCGGGCGCAGCGCCTTCAAGGACGCGCTGGCGCTGGCGCGGGCCGCGGCGCGGAGCGAGGAGGGGCCGCTCCGGGCGCAGGCCTTCCTGCTCGCCGGCGAGAGCGAGCTCAAGCTCAAGCATTACCCGCAGGCGCACCAGGCCTTCCAGTCGGCGGTGGAGTTGGCGGGCGAGGATGCGGTCGTTCGCTTCCGCGCGCTGGCCGGAAGCGGGCTGGCCCTCGAGGAGCAGGGGCAGTGGCAGCAGGCCGCGCGCCACTACGACCAGGTCGCCGCGGGCAGTCCCGACAAGGAACTCCAGCGCTGGGCGAAGGGGCGCCGCGCCGCGCTCGCCCCGAAGCTCAAGCCCGCCGCCAAGAAGCCGGCGGCCGGAAAGGCACGGAAGCCATGAGCTGCAGGATCGGGAGCAAGGGTGCGGCGGCCGCCGCGCTGGCACTCGTCGCGGCGCTGGCCTCGGGCGCGCGCGCGGCCGATCCGCCGCTGCTCCCGGCCCCCGAGCTCGGGGTCCTCCTCCGGCCGGTGTCACCGGCGCTGGAGAAACCGTCCGTGCCCCCGCCCGCGCTGCCGCTGCCCGAGGGGCCCCGCCCCTTCCCCCAGCTGCCGCCGCCGCGGATCGCCTCCGATCCAGCGCTCAGGCCCACGGCCCCCCTCGCCTCGCCCCGCCTGCTCGCGTGCAACCCCCTCGGCAGCGTCTTCGGCGTGGCCTCGGAGCTGGTCGAGTGCGGCAAGGCCCGCTACCAGAAGGGCGAGCTCGAGCAGGCCCAGGTGGAGCTGTCGATCGCGGTCCAGAAGGGGACCGACCGGTCAACGCTGCGCGAGGCGCGCTACTGGCTGGCCGAGACCCGCCTCCGGCTGAAGCGCGGGGAGGCCGTCGAGGTCTACCTCTCCCTTGTCGCCCAGGACGACCCTCGGGATGTGCTGGGTCTGTTCGCGACCCACTCGCTCGCGTGGGTGATGCTCGAGCGCGGCGAGGCCTCCCGCGCCCTCCCCACCTTCGAGGGCCTCCTCAGGGGCAGCGTGCCGCCCGAGATCATCCCCTGGGCGCGGCACGGCCACGCGCTGGCGCTCTACGCGCTCGGGCGCCACACCGAGGCGCGGGACGAGTGGATGACTCTCCTCAACCGGAGCGTGCCCGCGCCGCTCGCCGCCGAGGGCGCCTTCTGGCTCGGCGAGACCCTCGGCCGGCTGGGCGACGCGCGCGGTGCCGCGGCCCGGCTCCAGGTCTTCACCGCGGCGGGGCCGCAGCTCCTGATCGAGACGGGCCTCCTGCGGCTGGGCTGGTGGCGCCGCGCCGCCGGCCAGCCCCTCGAGGCCGTGAAGATCTACCGCGGCCTCCTCACCGCCTACCCGCAGATGACGGAGCGGCTCTGGGCGCGCGCCGGGCTCGTGCAGGCCCTCCTCGACCTCGACGACGGGGCCGGCGCCGCCGCCGAGGCGAGCCAGCTCGACGCTGCCGACCGGAAGGGGACGCTGGCCCTGCCGGCTGCGCTCCTCGTCGGCCGCTGGGCCGCCGAGCGGCAGCGGCCGGACGAGGCGCAGGCCGTTCTGCAGGAGCTCCTCGGTCGGAGCCTCGAGCCCGACGTCCGCGCCTACGTGCTGGTGCTCAGCGGGGAGGTCGCGCGCCGCGCGGGGCAACTCGCCGAGGCGCGCGAGCGCTTCGAAGCCGCGCGCCAGGTCGCGGCGCCGCCAGCCCTCTCCGCCCACGCGGGACTGAGACTCGCCCAGATGGATCTCGACGGGCGAGAGTTTGGCCGGGCCGCGACCCAGGCCCAGGCGCTCCTGAAGGAGCCGCTCCCGCCGGCGCTACGCGCCGGTGCCCTCATCGTGGAGGGGGAGTCGGCGTACTGGCTCCGGCAGTACGAGCGCGCGGCGGAGACCTACGCCCGCCTCCTCGCGGACTTCTCCGGCGAGCCGCTCGCTTCCCCCGCCCTCCTGGCGCTTGGCTGGGCCGAGTATCGCCGCGGCCGGTTCGAAGCAGCCCGCGAGAGCTGGACGCGCTTCGCGGGGCAGGCGGGAGCCGCTGACGCGCGGGCGCCGGGGGCGCTCCTCCTGGCGGCCGAGCTCAGAGCCCAGGCGGGAGACGAGTCGGGCGCGCTCCAGATGCTCGACGGGCTCCTCGCGCGCTTCCCGGAGAGCGAGCACGCGGCCGCCGCCGCGCTCAATCGCGCGATCCTCACGGTGCGCGCCGGGCGCGCGCCGGACGGGCTTCGCGAGCTGAGCGAGCTCCTGGACCGCACCCCCCACTCCCCGTATCGAGGGCGCATGCGTCTGGCGCGCGGGACGGCACTGGTCGCGGCGGGGCGCCCCTCGGAGGCGGCGGCCGACTTCCGGGCAGCGCTCGCCGAGGGCGAGGATGTCGCACGGCTCGGGCTCGGCGTGGTCGCTCTGGAGCGCAAGCAGTGGGGCGAGGCCGCGCGCGAGCTGGCGGCCGCGCGGGATGTCGGGTCGGGCTCCGTCGCGGCCACCGCTGAGTATGGCCTGGCCGCCGTGGCCTTCGGTGAGGGCAAGAAGGCCGAGTTCGAGCGGCTCGCCGCCCCGCTGCTCGCCGGGCCCCCGTCACCGGCCACGACGCCCCACCTGCTCCATGCGCTGGCCTTCCTCGCCGGCGAGGAGAAGAAGTGGGTAGAGGCCCGGACGCTCGCGGGGAGGCTTGCGAGGGAGTTCCCCGCTCACCCGGCAACGTCGGCGGCCCTGGCCGGGCTCGCCGAGGCCGCGGCCCGCGACGGCCAGTGGCCGGTGGCGCGCGAGGCCTACCAGATGCTGGCCGCCCGCGATCCGTCGCACCTGGCTCACCAGGCGGGGCGGCTGGACTTCGCCGAGGCGCTGCTTCGCACGGGCGCGGCGCACGAGGCCCGGCGCCGGCTCGAGGGATTCGTCACGCTTCATGCGGGCGATCCGCGCATGGCGCGCGCGCTGCTGCTCCTCGCCCAGGCCCAGGAGGCTGTGGGCGATCGCGCCGCTGCCGTGGCGACCTACGGCCGGCTTCGCCAGGAGCATCCCTCCGCCCCGGGCGCCGAGCAGGTGACGCTGTCTCACGGACGGTTGCTGCAGGCCGAGGGCCGATGGGACGAGGCCCGCCCGCTCCTGCTCAAGGGGCTCGACGCCCCGGATCCAGCCGGGGCGGCCGAGGCCGGCTTCAGGCTCGGGGAGGGATATCGCGCGGCCAGCCAGCACCAGGACGCCGTCGAGGCGTTCATGACGGCCGCCTACCTCGCGCCCGACTCACCCTGGGCGCGACGCGCCCTCGCGGGGGCGGGCCAGTCCTTCGCCGCCCTCAAGCAGCGGGAGTCGGCCGCCATCGTCTACCGGAAGCTCCAGAGCGCCAGCGGCGTGGAGCCGGAGCTGGCGGAGGCTGCGCGCAGGGGACTGAAGGCGCTCGGCGTCAACTGAGCGCGAGGCTCTCAGGCGAGCGCGGCGAGAACATCCTCGATCGAGGGGTGGTCGCCGGGGAAGCGGTCGCGCCACTCGAAGCGCACCGTCGCCCCGGGCCCCAGCACGAAGGTGCCGCCCTGCTGCAGGATGTGCCCGCGGGCAGGCCCCTGCCTGAAGCCGGACAGCAGCGCGGCGAGAAGGCGCGGCACGGCGCGGGGATCGAAGGTCCTGGCCTTGCCGTAGGCGAGGCCTGCCGTCTTGAAGGTGAGGAGCGAGGGGTCCACCAGGAGCGGCCCCGCGTAGCCCGTCGCCGCGCGGAAGCCCAGGATCGCCTCGGGCGGGGCGCTACCCACCACCACGAGCCCGCCGCCCAGCGAGTCGATCAGCGGCAGCGCCGTCTTGAGGCCAGCCAGCTGCTGGCGGCAGAAGAGTCAGCCGAAGTGGCGGACGAAGCCGAGGACGGCCGGGCGGTCCTTCCAGAACGTTCCCAGGGCCACGGGGGCGCGCTTCTCGTCGAGCGTGGTCAGCGTCGCCAGGCGGGTTGCCACGGTGTCGCTCATGGCCTCGATCCTATCTGATATCATGGGCCGCCGACAGACGGACGGCGCGGCGCGTCCCCGGACGAGGTGACGATGCGAGGGTACGGCGGGCGGATCCTCTTCGTGGACGCGACGAGCGGCCGGAGCCGGGTGGAGGCCGTTTCCGAGGAGATGGCGCGGAGCCTCGTGGGGGGGAACGGCTTCGCCGCACGCCTCCTCCTCGACGGCGTGCCGCCCGGCGTGGATGCCTACGACCCTGCCAACGCGGTGGTCTTCGCGGTGGGGCCCGTGACGGACACGAGCGTGCCCGGCAACAGCCGGGCCTGCGTCGCCTCCAAGTCCCCGCTCACCGGCCTCTTCTTCGACTCCACCTTCGGCGGCCGCTTCCCCGCCACCATGAAGCGCACGGGCTTCGACGCTGTCGTCATCACTGGCCGCGCGGGCGAGCCCGTGTACGTGCGCGTCACCGAGCAGGGCGCCGAGCTGCGGCCAGCGCGCGAGCTCTGGGGGAAGACGACGCGCGAGGCCGTCGCCGCCATCCAGGCCGCGGAGGGCGGTCAGGCCGACGCCATCGCCATCGGCCCGGCGGGCGAGCGGCTCGTGCGCTTCGCCAGCATGGCGACCTACTGGAAGAACCGCGAGGGAGTGGCCGGCCGCGGCGGCATCGCGGCCGTGCTGGGGTCGAAGCACGTCAAGGCGGTGAGCGTGGCGGGCACACGGAAGACGGAGGTCGCCGATCCGGCCGGGCTCAAGACGCTCCTCGACGAGCGCCGCGAGCCCCTGGCGACGGGCACCAAGGCGCTGTCCACCTACGGGACGTCCTTCCTCGTGAGGCCCATCAACGCGCTGGGCGCGCTGGGCGCCTATAACCTCCGCCAGGAGACCTTTGCCGAGGCCGCGGCCATCTCCGGCGAGGAGATGCACGCCCGCTACCACGCCCGGGACACCACGTGTCTCAAGTGCTCCGTGGCCTGCGGCAAGCAGTACGAGATCCGCGACGGCGAGCTGCTGGGGATCCGGGCCAAGATGCCCGAGTACGAGACCATCTTCGCCCTCGGCTCCATGCTCGGCAATGCGCATCCTGGCTCGCTCGCCCGCGCCAATGACCTCTGTGACCTCCTGGGCCTGGACACGATCAGCATGGGCGTGACCCTCGCCTTCGCCGCGGAGGCGCTCGAGCGTGGCTGGCTCACTGCGGCCGAGGTGGGCCTGCCCTTCGGCTGGGGCGACTGGCGCGGCATGCTGCGTCTGGTGGAGATGACGGCGGTGCGCGAAGGGTTCGGCGACCGGCTGGCCGAGGGCGCCTGGCGACTGGCCGAGAGCGTGCACCCGGAGGCCACGAAGAGCGTGTACGCGGTCAAGCGCCTCGAGCTGCCGGCCCATTCGGCGCGCGCGCTCAAGGGCATGTCCATCGGGTACGCGACGGCCACCCGCGGCGGCAGCCACCACGACACGCGCCCCACGCCCCAGTACGCCCAGGGCTTCGATCGCCGCTCCCCCGACGGCAAGTCTGAGTTCGCCGCGCGCAGCCAGCACGCCACGGCGCTCGGCGACTCGCTCGTCCTCTGCCGCTTCACCGCCGAGCGCGGCTTCGGCCTCTACGTGGAGGAGCCTTACGCGCGGATGCTGCGCGCCATCACGGGCTGGGACGCGGGCGTGGAGGAGCTCGAACGCGTCGGCGAGCGCGTCATCAACCTCGAGCGGCTCTTCAACGTGCGCGAGGGCGTGGGCCGCGCGGCCGATGTCCTGCCCTGGCGCGTGATGCACGAGCCCATCCCCGATGGCCCCTCGGCCGGCATGCGCTGTCCCCCGGAGGAGCTGTCGGCGATGCTCGACCGCTACTACGCCTTCCGCGGCTGGGACGCGGACGGTGTCCCGACGCCGGGGCGCCTCACCGCTCTCGGGCTATAATCGTCGCAGGCGGGTAGCTCAGCTGGGAGAGCACGGCCCTTACAAGGCCGGGGTCGCGAGTTCGAGCCTCGCCCCGCCTACCACCTCCATCCGGCCCCCGGTCCGGAGCCTGCGGTCGTGCCCGCGCGCCCGGGTCCGGGGCTGACGGCGATGACGGCGGCGCCCGGCCGAACGGGATTTCCCTCGGCACCGAGAGGTGCTACCCTGGCGGCATCAGCTGACCGGCTTGGCGCGGATCGGAAAAGGAGCCCTGTGCGTCCACTGGCCTGGTGCTACCGGATGTTGCCCCCCCTGCTCCTCCTGACCCTGGTCCCGGCGCCGCACGCCGTGGCCGCCCAGACGGCGCGTGAGCTGGCCCGGTCCGTCTTCCCCTCCGTGGTGTCCCTGGTCATGAGCAGCGGCCTGCAAAGCAGCCGATCCGGGGGCTACCTGATCGTGCGCGAGCCGAGAAGCCTCGGCAGCGGCTTCTTCGTGCGCGAGCCGAGAAGCCTCGGCAGCGGCTTCTTCGTGCGCGAGGACGTGGTGGCCACCAATGCCCACGTCATCCAGGGCGCCGTCAGCGGCTACGTGAAGTTCATCGGCCAGGAGACGAAGCACGAGATCGTCGGTGTGGTGGGCATCGACATCCAGCACGACCTGGCCCTCGTGAAGATCTCCCACATGAAAGCCCGACCCCTCCCGCTGGGTGATCCGGCCCAGGTGGCCGTGGGCGAGCAGATCTACGCCGTGGGGACTCCCCAGGGGCTCGAGGGGACCTTCTCGCCCGGCCTCGTGAGCGGAATCCGCACGGCGGAGACGGGCACGCTCTACCAGATCAGCGCTCCCATCTCGCCGGGTAGCAGCGGCGGTCCCGTCCTCACCCAGGACGGCAAGGTCATCGGCGTGGCCATGGGCGCCCTCAGCGCGGGCCAGAACCTCAACTTCGCTGTTCCTGTCACCTACCTGTTCTCGCTGCTGGCGCAGCCCCCGCGACTGATCTCGCTCGACAAGGTCCCCAGCGAAAGGCCGGCGTCCCCCCCGAGCCCCTCGCAGCCGGCCGCCGCCGAGGCTGCCCCGCAAGGGCCTGCCATCGAGACGGTCTTCACGCCGCGGGACCGGGCGGCCGAGGCGCGGGCCGAGTTCGAGCGCCAGTTCCAGGCCGTCGTCAAGCAGGCCCGCCTGCTCGCCGGTCTCCTCGACCCTGGCACGAGCCGCGAGCAGTGGCGCCCCCCGTTCCAGGATTTCGAGCGCCGCTACCACCATTTCAGAGCGCGCTACCAAGTCCACCTGGCGGCCACGGCCCGGGAGCGGGAGATCCTGACAAAGCTGCTCAAGGCCTCCGACCTGCTCCTCGCGGCGGAGGAAACCTGGGCCAAGGAGATCGCCGCCACCACCGAGCTCGAGAACAGCCGGCGCGCCCGCGAGGCGGCCCAGGCACATCACGCCCGGCGACAGTCGGCCGTCACCCAGGTGGAGCTGGACATCGCCGAGGAGAATCTGTCCAGGGCCAGGCGCAGCCAGGAGCACGCGGCGACGGAGCGGAAGAAGCAGTGGGCGGTCGCGGCGCCGGCGCTCAAGGCCGTTGAGCCGCTCACCCCGTCGAACGAGCCCGCCGCGCCCTCTCGCTGAACCTGCGGGGGGTCAGGTCTTGCATTCCGACAATGCGTGATTGCAAGACCTGACCCCGAACCGGTGGTGCTCCGGGAGATCGCGGAGCGGAGGGCTTGCTGGCCAGATGCGTCAGCGGGCGGGGCCGCCATCGCCGACGACGAAGAACGCCGCCCACGCGAAGGGGTGGGCGAAGTAGGCCGTGGTTCCTCCCGCGCGCGCGACCAGCGCCAGCATGCCCTGCCGCAGGGCCTCAGCGCGCGGGAGCGAGGGGGCGCTCGCGTAGCGGCGGAACACCTCGGTCATGAGGGCTGCCGTCGCGCGGTCCTCCACGCTCCAGTGGGAGACCAGCAGCGCCGGTGCCCCCGCGAAGAAGAACGCGCGAACGAGTGGAGCGCATGGGCGCCGTCCACATCGAAGGGGGTGAGGCGTCCCGCCGGGAGATCGGGGTTTGTGCTCTGGTCAAGACTCGACCGGACGCGGGCCACCAGCACGCTGAGGTCTCGTCTCCTGACGGCGATGTCCCGGTATGCCGGGGCCCGTTCCGGGCGGATCAGCCAGGCCAGGAGGCGGTCCTCCATGGTGTGAAAGCTCAGCAGCGCCTCCCCCGGGCGCAAGAGCCGAGCAGTCCCGTTGAGATCGATCGGCTCCGGGGCCGCCAGCTCGGCATAGCGCGGGAAGGCAGCGAACAGGCGTCTGCTGGCTTCGGTGAGGGCACCCTCGGCCTCGGCCGCGGCCCGCCGGAGCGCCACCAGGCGCGCCCCGCTTCCGGGCGAGGGGGCTCGCGCCCGCTCGGCCGCGAGCTGCCTCCAGAGCGCCGCTCGCCGCTGGCGCAGCTCCTGAGCGCGCCTGGCCAGCGCCGCGCTGGCCGGATCGCCTGCGGCGGCGCGCGCTGCGGCGCGGGCCAGCGCCGCCTGCACCGCGCCGGCCCGCGCCTGCTCCACGGTCACGAAGGCGTCGGCGAACGCCGACGTGTCGGGAGCCGGCCCGCCGGCGAGCCTGGCCAGGAGGGTTAGGGGCCGTTAATAAATAAATGGCTCAAGTTGTCCGTGGGACTCGGGGGCGATGCGGCCGGATGACGTAGTTCCAGTCCCCGCGGAAGCGGTTGGGCTCCAGGTTGATCCGCTTCATCTCCTCGTCCGAGATCCGTCGC
>JACPIQ010000096.1 GCA_016188005.1 Candidatus Rokuibacteriota bacterium
CTCCGCGGCGCGGCGGTCACGGGGCGCTTCGCCCGGACCGTCGCCCTGCCGAGGATCCCCCTCAAGGAGGCGCAGGCCAGGGGGCATCGGTTCCTCCACGGCAGCGCCCCGGCCACGGTGGTCTCCATCGGCGCCCACGGCTTCTCGGTGCTCGAGCTGCGCGGGCCGGGGGTCGAGGTCTTCCGCGAGAACTCGCGCTGCTCGCAGGGAACCGGCAACTTCCTCAGGCAGCTCGTGGAGCGCTTCGCGCTGACGATCGAAGAGGCCAGCGCCCTCTGCGCCGGCGTCCCGGACCCCGCCCCACTCTCGGGCCGCTGCCCCGTCATCCTCAAGACCGACATGACGCACCTGGCCAACAAGGGCGAGCGGCGGGAGCGCATCCTGGCGGGGCTGTTCGATGCCGTCTGCGAGAACGTCCAGGTGCTCGTCAAGCCCCGTGTCAGCCCCTCGCCCATCGTCCTCGTCGGCGGCGTCAGCCGGAGCGAGCGCATCCGCGCGCGCTTCCAGGATTTCGCCGAGCGGCACGAGATGCGCTTCGGCCCCGTGACCGACGACAACCTCTACTTCGAGGCGCTGGGCGCCGCCGTGGCCGCGGCCGACGGCCGCCCCGGGCTCCCGCCTCTCGAGAATCTCCTCGAGCCGGCCGGGCAGGCGCACTTCGAGACCATCCCGGCCCTCGGGACCTACCTCCGGCAGGTCAGGCGGATGGCGCCCACGCCCCCGGCGCCCCCCAGCGCCGCCGGCCTCGTGCTCGGCCTGGACATCGGCTCCACCGGCTCCAAGGCGGTAGCGCTGGACGTCGGAAGCCGCCGCGTGACCTGGGAAGGCTACCGGAACACGAGCGGCGACCCCGTGGGGGCGGCGCAGGCCCTGGTGCGGCAGTTCCTCGCGGGCCCGGCCGGCCGCTCGCCGGTCCGTGCCCTCGGCGCCACCGGCAGCGGGCGCGAGATCGTCGGCTCCTTGATGGCGACCTGCTACGGGCCCGACGCCGTCTTCGTCCTCAACGAGATCGCGGCCCACGCCTGGGGGGCGCTCCATCACGACCCGCGCGTGGACACGATCTTCGAGATCGGCGGGCAGGACGCCAAGTACATCCGCCTCGTCGAGGGGCGCGTGGTGGACGCCGCCATGAACGAGGCCTGCAGCGCGGGCACCGGGTCCTTCATCGAGGAGCAGGGGAAGCGTTTCTCGGGGATCGACAGCGTCGCCCAGCTCGGGGAGGCGGCGATCCGCTCGGACTGCGCCGTGTCGCTCGGCCAGCACTGCTCGGTGTTCATGGCCGAGATCATCGACGCGGCCGCAGCGGCCGGCGTGGACCGCGCCGCGATCATCCCGGGCATCTACGACTCGGTGATCCAGAACTACCTCAACCGGGTGAAGGGGAGCCGCAGCGTCGGGCAGGTCGTCTTCTGCCAGGGCATGCCGTTCGCCGCCCCGGCCCTGGCAGCCGCCGTGGCGCGCCAGACCGGCTGCGAGGTCATCATCCCACCCAACCCGGGCACCGTCGGCGCGCTCGGGATCGCCCTCTTGACGCTCGAGCAGCGCGGGGCCGGCACGCTCCCGGCGCTGGATCCCGCGCGCGTGCTCGGGGCGCGCGTGGAGGCGAAGGATACCTTCGTCTGCCGCTCGACGCGGGGCTGCGGCGGCGCCGGGAACAGGTGCCGCATCGACCGGCTCGCCACCGTCGTGGCGGGCCAGCGCAAGAGCTTCACGTGGGGCGGCGCCTGCTCGCTGCACGACCGCGGCACCCGGCGGGCGAAGCTCCCGGACCGCGCGCCGGACCCCTTCCGCGGCCGCGAGGAGCTGGTGGCGGAGCTCACCGCGCGCATGACGACCCCGCGCGGGGCGCCGCGGATCGCGCTGACCGACGAGTTCCTCCTCAAGGAGCTCTACCCCTTCTTCGTCACCTTCCTGCACGAGCTGGGGCTCGACCCCGTCGTGCGCACCGCCGCCGGGCAGGCGACGCTCAGGCGGGGCATCGAGGAGTCGAACGTCCCCTTCTGCGCGCCGATGCAGCTCTACCACGGCCTGGTCTCCGAGCTGGCCACGGAGGCAACCGACTACCTCTTCCTCCCCATGCTCAGGCAGCTCCCGCGCGCCGCCGGGGAGGAGCACTCGGTTACGTGCCCCATCGAGCAGGGAAGCGCGGACCTGCTGCGCTGGGACCTCGGGCCGGAGCGGCACCCGGTGATCGTCTCCCCGACCGTCGACCTGGGCCCCGGGAACCTCCGCTCGCCGGCCCTCCGCGCCGTGTGCGCCGGCCTGGCGAAGCGGGTCCGCGCGGCCCGCCGCTGGCGCCCCGCCTACGAGGCGGCGGTGCAGGAGCAGGAGCGGTTCGACGCGGCCTGCCGCGCGCTGGGGCGCGAGGCCCTCGACTTCTGCGCCCGCGAGGCCGTGATCCCCGTGGTCGTGCTGGGCCGCAGCTACACGATCCACAACAGCGTGCTCAACTCCAGCGTCCCCGCCATCCTCCGGGAGCAGGGCGTGCTCCCCATCCCGGTGGACTGCTACCCCGTCGGCGGGGAGGTGCCGGCCTTCGGCGACGTCTACTGGGGCCACGCCCAGCGCACGCTGCGGGCCGCCCACCAGGTGCGGAGGGCGAAGGGCGTCTACAGCCTCTTCTGCACGAACTATTCCTGCGGGCCCGACAGCTTCACCTCGCACTTCTACGCCTACATCATGGCCGGCAAGCCCTTCGCCGTCATCGAGACCGACGGCCACACGGGGGACGCGGGGACGAAGACCCGCGTGGAGGCCTTCCTCTACTGCGTCCGCCAGGACCTGGGGGGCGCGCCGGAGAGCCCGCCGGCCTCGCTGCAGGCGGTGGCGGACCGTCGGATCGCGCCGGGCGACTTCATCGGCCGCGACGACACGGTGCTCCTGCCGTGGCTGTCGGACGCCTCCGACGCCGTCGCCGCCGCCCTTCGCGGGCGCGGGATGCGGGTGGAGAGCCTCGGGGTCCCCGATCGCGAGGCGCTGCGGCTGGGGAGGCGTCACACCTCCGGCAAGGAGTGCATCCCCCTGGCGCTGACCCTGGGGGGGTTCCTCCAGCGGATCGCGCGCGACGATGCCGGGCGGCGCTTCGTGCTGCTGATGCCCAGCGGATCCGGGCCGTGCCGCTTCGGCGCGTACCACTTGCTCCAGAAGGTGATCTGCGACCGCGCCGGCCTCGACGGTCGCGTGCGCTTCTGGTCGCCGTCGGACGAGTCGTACTTCGCGCAGGTCGGCGAGGGGTTCGGCGCCCTGGCCTTCACCGCGATCGTGGCCAGCGACCTCCTGACGGCCGCGATGCTCGAGGCCGCGCCGACCGAGAGGGAGCCGGGCCTGGCGCGGGCGATCCGGGAGCGTGTCTCGCGCGCCCTCCACGCCCGCCTGGAGGAGGCGGGCCGGGGCGAGCTGAGCGTCGGGCGCGCCATCCTCGAGGCCGCCAGCGGCCGGATCTTCGGCTGCGCCGAGCTGCTCGACGCCGCGGCGGCGGAGTTCGGGGCGGCCCGCGGCCCGGGCGATGCGCCGACGGTGCTCCTCGTGGGCGAGATCTACGTCCGGTGCGACCCGTTCGCCACCGACCACATCGTCGAGCGGCTGCAGCAGCGGGGGGTGCGGGTCCGCGTCGCCCCCGTCGCCGAGTGGCTGGAGTACGCCGCAGACTGCGCCTCGGCGCGGGGCGCCAGCTTCGGCGACAGGCTGTCCCACCGGGTGCAGCAACGCATCCACACCGTCGCCTATCGGATCATGGCCCGCCGGCTCGGGTGGCCGGCGCGCCCCACCGTGCAGGAGATCCTCTCGGCCGCCGGGCCGTGGATCCGCCGCGAGCTCGCGGGCGAGGCGATCCTGACGCTCGGCGCGGCCGTCCACGAGTGGCGGCACGGGCGGATCGACGGCGTGCTCAGCGTGGGGCCCCACGAGTGCATGCCCAACAAGCTGGCGGAGGCGCAGTTCTTCCACGTCGCCGAGCAGGAGGGCCTGCTCTCGCTGACGCTGTCGCTCAACGGTGACCCCGTGGACGCGGCGATCGTGGACCGCTTCGTCTACGAGGTGCAGGAGCGCTACCGGACGCGGATGGCTGCCGGGCGGGCGGAGGCTCCGCGTCACGCGCCCGGAGAGGCGCCCGCGCCGGGGGCCTCACGGGAGGCCGCCAACCGCGGAGGCATGGAGGTGGAGTGGGGCCCACGGCGGACCGGCGAGCGCCTGGCCCCCTGAGCCTGGCGTCGCGGCCCGCCGTCACCCGCGTCTGAGGCGCGGGTCAAGGCGATCACGGAGCGCATCGCCCAGGAGGTTGATCCCGAGCACGGCCAGCATGAGAGCGAGGCCGGGGAAGACCGCCACCCACGGCGCCGAGGCCAGGAAGGTCTGCCCCTCGGCGAGCATGCTCCCCCACGAGAGGGTGGGCGCCTGGGCGCCCAGGCCGAGGAACGAGAGCCCCGCCTCGGCCACCATGTTGCTCCCCACGCCGATGGTCGCCGTCACGATGACGGGGCCCGCCAGATTGGGCAGGACGTGACGGAGCATGAGCAGGGGATCCGGCGTCCCCAGCGCCCGCGCCGCCTGGACGTACTCGCGCTCCTTCACCGACAGGACCTCGCCGCGCACCACGCGCGCGATGGTCGTCCAGCCCAGCGCCACCAGCACCACGGCCACCTTGTCGAGCCCCGGGCGCTCGAAGACGGCGATGAGGCCGATGGCCAGGATGAGTGAGGGGAAGGCCATGACCACGTCGGTCAAGCGCATGAGCACGCCATCCCGCCAGCCGCCGTAGTAGCCCGCGAGCAGCCCCAGGGCGATGCCGATGGCCGCCGACACGGCCTCGACGCCGATGCCGATCGCGAGGGACACGCGCCCGCCGTGGAGCACCCGCGAGAGCAGATCGCGCCCGAGGGCGTCGGTGCCGAGGAGATGCCCGGCTCCGGGCGGCCTGAGCATCGCCTGGGCGAGCGAGGCCGGCACGTGAGTGGGATCGACGGGCGCCAGCCACGGGGCCAGCAGCGTGGCCGCCGCGAAGAGGCCCACGAGGCCCGCGCCCGCCACGAGCCTCCCCCGCCCGCGATCAGCGGCCACGGCGGCGGATCCGCGGGTCGATGGTCATGCACGCCAGGTCCACGAGGAGGTTGGCGCCGACGTAGATGACGGCGAAGACCAGCACGGCGCCCATGACCACGGGGAGATCCCGCTGGCCGACCGCGGCCACGAGCATGCGGCCGAGCCCCGGCCAGGCGAACACGGTCTCGGTGAGCGGAGCGCCCACCAGGAGATCGGCAAGCCCGATCCCGATGACGGTCACGACGGGGATCAGCGCATTGCGGAGGGCGTGCTTGCCGATGACCCGTGCCTCGCCAAGCCCCTTGGCACGCGCCGTCTGCACGTATTCCTGGCGGATGACCTCCAGCAAGCTCGAGCGGGCCAGCCGCGCGATGGTCCCCGCGTGGATGGCCCCCAGGGTCAGGGCCGGCAAGACGAGGTTGGGCCAGGCGCCGTCGCCATAGCCGGAGACCGGGAGCCAGCCGAGCCATACCGCGAAGAGAAGGGAGAGCATCATGCCGAGCCAGAACACCGGCGTCGAGATCCCGACCACCGCCGTGGTCATGAGCAGGTGATCCAGCGGGCTGCCGGGGCGGAGCGCCGCCACGATCCCGGCCAGCCCGCCCAGCGCCACGGCCCCCGCCGTGGCCGCCAGCGCGAGCCGCGCCGTGGCAGGCAGCCGCTCGCCGATCACCTCCGCCACGGGCCGCTGCTGATGGTACGAGGTGCCGAGATCGCCCTGGAGCAGCCGGCCCATCCACGCGAGGTAGCGGACATGCAGCGGGGCGTCGAGGGCATAGTCGCGGCGGATCTTCTGGACCAGCTCCGGGTCGCCCCGCTGGCCGAGCATGGCCCGCGCCGGATCGCCGAGGGCCACGGCCGTGAGCGCGAAGACGAGGAGGCTCACGCCGAAGAGCACCGGAACGATTGCCAGGCAGCGCCTGAGTGCCGGCTCGATCAGGTCAGCGGCCACCTGGCCCTCGCAGGGTGCCGGGCCACAGGGCGAGCCAGACGAGGCCCCGCTGTGCGACCCGCGGGCGCGGCGAGCGGAGATCGACACCCGGGCGAGTGGGCGCGAGCCCGAGCGAAGTCGGAGGGCCCGGCACTACTCGAGCCAGACCTTGCGCAGCGGAGCCAGCATCTCCGGCGCCGAGGAGAGCGGCGAGCGCTCCAGCCCCTTGACGGCGGGGCGGATCAGCGCGCGGCTCGAGTAGTGGTAGAGCGTGATCCAGGCACCATCGTCCAGGATCTGCTGCTCCGCCTCGTGATAGCGCCGGAAGCGCGCGGGGCCGGGCGGCAGCGCGTCGGCCTCGTCGAGCCGGCGGTCGAGCTCACGGCTCCGGTAGCGCCCCGTGTTGCCCGCAGCGCCGACGTTCTTGGAGTGGAAGAGCACGGTGAGGAAGTTCTCGGGATCGGGGTAATCGGCGATCCATCCCTGGCGGAACATGGCCGCCCCGCCCTGGTCCACCACCTTGATGTGGGCCGCCCAGTCGAGCCGCCTCAGCTCGAGGCGGAGTCCGATCTCCTTGAGCTGGGCCTGCAGCCACTCGGCGATGCGCTGGTTGAGATCCCCCGTGTTGAAGTGGTACGCGATCGCGGGCAGCCCACGGCCGTCGGGGTAGCCGGCCTCGGCGAGGAGCCGGCGGGCGCGCTCGCGGTCGAAACCCGGCGCCGCGACGCGGGGGTTGTAGCCGCGCAGGGCGGGAGGCAGGATCCCCTTGCCCGCGATCACGCACCCCTCGAGGAGCCCCTCCGCCACGGCGGCGGGGTCGATGGCCCGCGCCACGGCGAGCCGCACCCGGCTGTCGGCGAAGGGCGGCTTCTCGACGTTGAAGCGCACCGCCTGGGTGCCGAGCGTGGGCCAGACGGCCACATGCCCCTTGAAGGCCGGATCGGCCTTGACGGCGCGGCAATGGCCTGTGGGGATGTCGCTCACGTCAAGGCGACCGGTGCGGTACTCGTTGAAGCGGGTGATCTCGGCCGGGATGACGCGGAAGACGATGCGGTCGAGCCACGGCACCCCGCGGAAGTGATCGGCAAAGGCCTCCAGCACCACCCGATCGTCGCGCACCCACTCCCGCAGCCTGAAGGCGCCGCTGCCGACCGGCCGGCTCGCGAAGGCCGGGCCCAGCCGCTGCGTCTCCTCGGCCGGCACGATGGAGGCGGCGTCGTAGGCCATCAGGTAGAGGAAAGGCGCGAAGGGCCGGTCGAGCTGGAGCGTCAGGGTGCGATCGTCGACCACGCGCACCCCCGGGATCCCCCCGGAGCCGCCCCGGATATGCTCGCGGGCGCCGGCCAGCTTCTCGAACACCCAGGGCCGCTTGCCCCGGGCGGCGCGCTCGAAGGAGGCCTTGACGTCGGCTGCCGTCATGACGCGCCCGTTGTGGAAGCGCACCCCGGGGCGCAGCCAGAAGGTATAGAGCCGCTGGTCCGGCGACACGGTCCAGCGCTCCGCCAGCGCGGGGCGGAGCTCGAGGCGGTCGTCCAGCTCCACGAGTGTGTCGAAGAGCTGCCGGATCACGGCTGAGGACGTGGTGTCGGTGGCCTGGGCCGGATCGAGGGTGGGCGGGTCGGCACCGAACGCCGTGCGCAGGGTCCCTCCCCGCTTCTGAGCAAGAGCCTGCGCGGGACAGACCACCGCCAGGATCAGGACCGCCGCCAGCAGCCGCCGCGTCATGGCCGCGGCGCGGGAAGTGGGGCAGGCGCGAGAGGCGGAGGCTCGAGCACCACGCGGTCCAGCCGGTGGAAGCCGCTGGGGTGCAGGCGGAGGTTGCGCACCTCGGGCCGCGCCACGGCCCAGTGACGGCGCACGTAGAGCGGGACCCAGGGGACCTCGTCGGCCAGCAGCGCCTGCGCCCGCGCGTATACGCGCTGGCGCTCGGGGCGGAACGAGAGCTGGCTGCCGCGGATCAGGAGATCGTCGAGGCGCCGGTCCCTGAAGAAGGACAGGTTCAGCGCCGCCGCACCCTTGGTGGCCCCCTCGCTGGTGGAGAGCGGATACAGGAGCAGGTGCGGGTCGCCCCCTTCCGCCAGGACCTCGACGAGGACCATCTGGTGCTCCCCGCTCCGCGCCATCCGGAGCGCCACCTCTGGCGGCTCGGGAGGCGCGGTGACCCCGATGGCAGCCCGCCCCAGCGCGCCCTGCACGGCCTCGACGAGGCGCGCGGCATCGATGCCGGGCCCGAGGGGAGCCACCAGGAGCGACGACGAGATGCCTCTCCCGAGGCCCGCCTCAGCGAGGAGCCGCCGCGCGACCTCGGGACGCGCGTTCCAGCCGGCTCGGGCGCCGGCGCTACCCCAGACGCCGGGGGGGAGGAAGGACGGGAGCGGTGCGGCCGCGGGCTCGACCGCCGCGCCGATCGCCTGGAGATCGAGTCCCGCCGCCACCGCCTGCCTGACCTTCTTCCGGCTGAAGGGATCGCGCTCGGTCTGCATCGCCAGGTAGCCCAGGCCCCAGCCCGGGACGGACAGGGCTCCGGCAAGCCGAGACGGGGCTGCGGCGGGGATCAGCACGTCGAGAGCGCCCTGGTCGAGATCCGCCTCGCCGCGCTCGAGCTCCGGATACTCGAGGAAGATCAGCCGGCCGACTCGCGGGGCGCCCCCCCAGTGCGCGGCGTGGGCGTCCAGGGCGATGCGACCCGGTCCCACCTCGGCCGGGCTGAAGGGCCCGGTGCCGATCCAGCGCGTGCCGCCGTCGGGTCCCGTGACCGCGCGGGCGATGCCGAGGGCCGGATGCGCGAGGACGGTCAAGAGGGGGGCATAGGGCAGCACCAGGTGGATCTGGACGGTCCGCGCGTCGGGCGCGCGGATCTCCTTGACGACGCCGGGGGTCCCGCGCAGCAGGCGCGGTACCACCGGGTTCCGCTCGGGCGCCTGCGGGTGGCCCGGGAAGAGCAGGCGCTCGAGGCTCACCGCCACGTGCTGCGCCGTCAGCGGGGTGCCGTCGTGGAAGCGCACGCCTTCGCGAAGCCGGAAGGACCAGGAGAGCCCGTCGCGCGCCACGCTCCACTGGGCGGCGAGCCCCGGCTCCACGTCGCTCGAGCCCTCGCGGTAGTGGACCAGCCGATCGAAGACCTGACGGGTGACGATCGCAGCGGATCCCTCGGCCGCCCCGGCTGGATCGAGCGTCCCGGGTAACGCGGCAACGCCCACGCGCAGCACTGCCCCCTGAGCGCTGACGCTCCGGGCGCCCCCGAGCGCGAGGAGCGCCACGAGAGCCCCGCAGAGCACGCGAAGGCCCGGCGACATGCCTCTCTTATACGACGGAACCTGAAGCGCTGCGATCGCAACGCGCTGAGAGGGCGGCCCGGCCCCGGAGCTATGAGGGCTGTAATTTCGCCGCAGGATCTGTCGCCAACTTTCCCAGTTTCGAGGCATGGCCCTGCCGCGCCCGCGCCCATCTGCGCGTCGTCCCAGACCTGCGCGTGCGGCTCAGAGTCGGCATTGAACTTGCTTGAAGAGTCTCGTGAAGGGCGAAGGGCGACGCGGACGGGAGCGGAACTCCCGGCGTCTCCGAGGCGTTTGAGACGGTGAGAGCGATAGGGTAGCACCAGGGGCAGGGATCGGGAAAACTCAAATGAATTCAATGGATGTGAACGGTGATTCAGGGGCAATTCCCTTGACACCCCGCGAAACGGGCCCATATACTGACGATGCGTGCGGGGGTGCTGTACCCCCGATGGGCTCGCCCGGCGCAGCGCCCGCGGCCTCACCTGGAAAGGAACGGGTGGAGATGAAGGAGTTCGAGAAGAAACCCAGCCCGAACAGGGAGCCCTCGTCAGAAGGGATGAAGGGGTTGTCGAAGTTCCTTCCCATGACGGACTCGAACTACCGCCGGCGGCTCACGGAGTACGAGGTGCAGGTGCAGGACCTGCAGGCCTACGTGCGCTCGCTCGAGGCCGAGACGGTGCGGCTGCGCAAGAAGATGGAGGACGCGCCCAAGGAGAGCATGGTCCTCGAGAACAAGCTCCGCGAGGCCAACCGCCAGCTCGTCCAGTCCTTCAACCAGAACGAGAAGCTCGTCAACGCGCTCTACGAGGCGCGCGAGCAGATCTCCTCCCTGCGCGAGGAGGTGGACAAGCTCTGCGCGCCGCCCTCGACCTACGGCGTGTACCTGTCCGTCAACGAGGACAGCACCGTCAACATCCTCTCGCAGGGGCGGAAGGTGAAGGTCAACCTCCACCCGTCCATCAAGGCCGAGGAGATCAAGCCCGGCCAGGAGCTGATCCTCAACGAGGGGCTCAACGTCGTCGAGACGGCCGGCTACGAGATCCAGGGGGACGTCGTCATCCTCAAGGAGGTGCTCGAC